>JBAQYH010000895.1:0-13350 GCA_049299935.1 Methylobacter sp.
CAAATAGGGATCGTATTCAGGAAAGCCGCTGGAAAAACGTGTGCGCGCCGGATAACCGGTAGTCCAACCGCAAACCTGGTTAGCCGTCTGGTCGCCTTCTTTGCCGCCTAACGGCAAGCCGGAGCTACGGGTATTTTGGTTATTAATATCTTTAACCATTTCAGACAGGGTCTGCACCGTCAACTCGGCTTGTCTATAAGCCAACGCGCCGGCCGCCCAGGTCACCACACTATAGCTTGCCGCTTTCAGTTTATCGGCAATTGCCTGTAAATCGGCCACCGCAATGCCGCCGACCGAACCGACCCGGATCGGATTGCCTTTAACCAGTGCTCTTAATACCGCGGCCACATCCGGCAAAGCTTCGTTTGCGCATTCGAAAACCTGCGCTTTTTGGCCGGTAGGCGATGTGGACGCGTTACCGGAAGGCGCTTTGCCTAAATAGATAACCTCGCGCTTGCCGGTGTCGTCCAAAAACATGGACTCTTCATTCCACAGGTAACGCTCGAAAAAGCGCGGCGAGAAACCTTCCAAATCGACGCCGACCACCAGTAACAAATCGCAACGGTTTTTGACTTCCGCCAGCGTCGTATTCATCCAGCCGGAATCCTGCAAAGCCAAAAAGTTATTCCGTGCTCCGGTAAAATTCATATTATCGACCACGGCGCCGCTGCGATCGGCCAACGCCAACAACGCCCGCATTCCGTTGACATCCGTTGCGCAGCCGCCGATAACCGGTTGATTGGTGTTTTTTAACAACGCCGCCGCCTTTGCTACGGCCTCATCCAGGCTGACATCCTTGCCATCGACTCGTGGACGGGTATCGGTAATCGCCTGTTCAAAAGCGGGCGTATTAACCGCGCAGCCATTTTTAACCACCTTAAGCGATACACCATCAACCTGAATAGTCAGGTCATCCGTGCCAATGCCGCAAAAAGGGCTAGGTACCTCAGTTACTTCAGCCATGGAGCTGTCCTTTTGTTAGTCACTATATAGGGTTATTGTGACAGATGACCTCTATTCATACAACTTTGACATCTCGCCCGATCAAACTCCTCCATATCCTATAAACAGATACCTATGCGAAAAACCGTGCACTCTTAAATTATGATTATTATCGTCATGTAATCTGGTTTTAGCGTTTACAAAATTTAGCTGCTAGAATGCAAAAAACTGCGTTTAATCTACTTTGATATGGGGGTTGTACAATGACATCACCTAAAACAGTTCTCGTCGTCGGCGGCGCCGGCTACATCGGTTCCCATATGGTCTGGCTACTCGGACAGAAAGGCGTCGATGTCGTTACGCTCGACAACCTCTCCAGCGGACACCGCGATGCTGTGCTGCACGGCCAGTTCGTACATGGCGATATCGCCGACCGGCTGATACTCGACAAAGTGTTTCGCGAGCACAAGTTCGATGCCGTCATGCACTTTGCGTCGTTCATCCAGGTCGGCGAATCAACGCAAGACCCGGCCAAGTATTACCGGAACAACGTTATCAACACGCTAAATTTGCTCGACGCTATGCGTGCCCATAACATCGATAAATTCATCTTTTCATCCACCGCCGCCATCTTTGGCGAACCGGAATACACCCCTATCGATGAAGCGCACCCCAAACGGCCTATTAACCCCTACGGCTGTAGCAAGCTGATGGTTGAGCAGGTGTTAGCCGATTACAACAGTGCGTACGGACTCAAATCCGTTTGCTTACGCTACTTCAATGCCGCCGGGGCGCACCCGGACAGCCTGCTTGGCGAACGGCACGATCCCGAAACGCACCTCATCCCGCTCGTACTGCAAGCGGCCTCAGGCCGTCGATCGCACATTACCGTTTTCGGGCGCGATTACGACACTCCGGACGGCACCTGCATCCGCGATTACATCCATATCCTCGACTTGGCCGAAGCGCACTGGCTAGCCCTGCAATACCTGCAATCAGGAGGCGAAGCCACCGCATTTAACCTGGGCAACGGCAACGGCTATTCCGTCGAGAGCGTCATCCAGGCGGCAAGACGAGTCACCGCTAAACCCATCCCTGTACAGGAAGGATTGCGCCGCCAAGGCGATCCCGCCCGGTTAGTCGCCAATGCAACAAAAATAAAGCAACAGTTGGGGTGGCAGCCTGCCTATGCCGACCTGGATGCCATAGTGGAGCACGCTTGGCGGTGGGAATACAAGCACACTCCGATATTCACAGAAACGAAATAACTGCTTCATCCTAAAAACAGTCGAGCCGCGAATGAACAACGGGTTAGGTTAATTCTTTGCCGCACCCGTTGTGAGCGCCCCCCCTAAGCGTTCAACTTGGACCAATGAGTTTTAATCCGCGGCACATTGTGCATCCACCGACCGACCGGCCTGTGGCATCGGCCAAAAAACTGTCTCCAATGGCCTACTGTAAGTAATTGGCCGGCATTGACAATTGCAGACTACCGACATTCTTTTATTGCCGTTCCCTTCACCCGCATATCCTCCCATCAAAACAACTTTAGGCCGGCAAACAACCCGTTAGGCAGAGTTCTTGACGACGCCTGAATACTGAACCGGACAGCTTGGACACAGCCACCCGCCAGACCGCATGAAAACTGTCCGTTATTTTTTGCCAGCCACTAAGTGTTCGTACTAATTGTTACAGTTCCGTTACAACGGAATAATATGAGCCATACAATTTTTGTTAGCTACGTGCTGGGGGTAGACGACTATGCAGAATATTTCAGCCAGAAATTTTCTATATTTCGTTTTTACATTGAGAGGGCGATGTCATCGTTTTTATAGCTTGATAATCATTGCACCCGTTAGTTATCTGCTTGCCAAGTCAACAATGAATGTTCCGGCCATGACGGGCAAGATACCAGCCGGTATGGGTATCCGCATATGGACTTAACGGCAATTAATAACCCGATTCCTGCATATAACCGGAAATATATATTTTAATTATTGAGACTTTCTGAACTTTATATATTTGTAGAAGGGGTTCGCTTAACGCGCAAACTTTTGGTAGCAGCAATGCAACAACCAAAACCCTAACGCCCCTCCCTACAAGTCATAAATTACTGGAGCCTGAACACTTACCATTTAAATTCCTAATAAATTTATTATAAGGAGACTCAAATGAACGCCACTATTGCCGAATGTAAAATGATTCAATCCCACCGCGCTAATTTTACGTTAGCTCCTGGGATAATAACTGGTTTAGTCGCATGCGCAGACGCGATGATTTTGTTCTGCACCGGTTACATCATTTACATGAATTCCCCCTTTGGAAAGATCGAGAATCTTCCAATGTATTTTTCAGCCATGGCACTCTATTCGCTGCTTACGACGGTATTATTTTATTTTGGGAATTTATATAAGATTGAATCAATAATCGATTGGCGAAAGGCCTTCTCAAAGATATTTTTGTTTTGCGCAGCTTCTTTTATAGCCATTTTGGTTTTGGCTTTTGCATTAAAAATCTCAAACGCTTTTTCACGCGCATGGATATTTTACTGGTTCGTCTTCTCTGTCAGCGGGATCTATCTTGTTCGATTGCTGGCACGTCAATGCTTATTGGTATGGGCGCAAAGAGGCCAGCTTGCACGTAATGTCGCTATTGTAGGAGCCGGAGATCAAGGCGTCATGATGGTTGATCTACTGAAAAAACAGCAGCACCCATGGGTACAAATTGTCGGGGTATTTGATGACCGGTCTGAAAGGGGTTCCGAAACTATCGACGGAACGCTTAGGTCAGGCAGCCTGGAGAACCTTATATTAATGGCTCGGAGTGGCCGCATAGACGAAATTCTTGTTGCTTTGCCCTGGGGAGCGGAAAAGCGAATATTGGCAATCTTACATAACCTCCAGGTTCTCCCGGTAAATATTAGGTTATGCCCGGAAAGTATTTGCTTTAAATTCCCTAATCAAGGTTATAGCTATTACAACGGCATCCCCATATTAAATATATTTAATAAACCAATATCAGGCTGGGACTATGTCATAAAAACCGTTGAAGACAAGATAATAGGCACCTTGATCCTGATCCTCATTATCCCGCTATTACTGATCATTGCCGCCCTGATTAAGCTGGACAGCCCTGGACCCGTGCTTTTCCGGCAGAAACGATACGGCTTTAACAATCAACTGATCGATATGTACAAATTTCGAAGCATGTATGTCGATCAACAAGATAACAATGCCAAGCAGTTAACGACTAGAGATGATCCGCGCGTCACAAAACTAGGCCGTTTTTTACGCAAAACCAGCCTGGATGAGCTGCCGCAATTTCTTAATGTGTTGACAGGCGAAATGTCCATTGTCGGCCCAAGGCCCCATGCGACTGAAGCGAAGGCAGCCGGTATGCTGTATGAGAACGTGGTTTATCAGTATGCGGCCCGCCACAAAGTAAAGCCGGGTATCACAGGCTGGGCGCAGGTTAATGGTTGGCGCGGCGATACCGATACCGAGGAAAAAATCCAAAAGCGGGTCGAACACGATATTGATTACATTAATCGATGGTCGCTGGCGCTCGATTTAAAAATTATTCTGAAAACAATCTTTGTCGTAATAAAGGGACAAAATGCCTATTAATTACCCGGAAAGCTAATATGTGGTCTGAAATTACTATTATCCCGGCAATAAGCCAGTAATGAATAAGGCATTTTATAAATGAATATTAGCAATCTTCTTTTTGGGGATAATCTTATGAGGTACTTAGTGGACGAAGTAGATATCGCATCGCATTCTCTAACGCTTAACCTTATCCATAAGCTTTGTAGAATCCTTAAAAAAGAAGGCATTAATTATTGCCACTGGAAAAGCAATGCCGCTCTTGATCGTTCGGCCAGCGGTGAGAACGATCTCGATCTCCTTATAGCTCGCGACCATATACAACGCTTTACGGAAATTTTATGCAGGCTTAATTTTAAAGAGGCCCGGTTTCAACCTGACAAGGAACTCCCCGGCGTCTTGAACTATTATGGATACGATGAAGACTCAGAAAAACTGGTGCATGTTCATGCGCATTACCAGCTTATTCTGGGCGACGATACGACTAAGAATTATAGGCTGCCTATTGAGAAGGCTTATCTGGCATCGACTGTTCAGGGTGAACTTTTTAAGGTGCCAAGCCCGGAATTCGAACTCATCGTTTTGATTATTCGAATGATGTTAAAGCATTCAAGCTGGGACGCCGTTCTTAGCTTTCACGCTGACCTGTCAAGCACCGAACGGCATGAGATAACTTACTTGACGGAGCAGGTCGACTGGTTTCACTTGAATGTGATTTTGAAACGGGACCTGCCTTTTTTGGATGTCGCTTTGTTTGACAGCTGCCTGGATTCACTTCAACCGGGCAGCTCGCTTTTGTCTCGCTACAAAATCGGCAGACAACTCCATCAATTACTCCAAGCCCATGCCCGGCGCTCAACATTAACGGATACTTTTTTAAAAATTTGGCGCCGTAGCGTTTGGGGGATTCGTCGATATGTGTTCAAACGCCCTAAACGAAAATATTTCGCTAATGGCGGAGCGATTATTGCTTTGGTCGGAGGGGATGGATCGGGTAAATCCACCGCAGTAAATGAGCTCTACCGCTGGCTTTCCAGAAATTTTGTCACCACTAAAGTCCACCTGGGAAAACCTCGCTGGTCTTTGAGTACTTATCTGGTCAAAGGCTTGTTAAGGATTGGCCGTCGGCTTGGACTTTTCTCTAACAAAAAAGTCTTGGTTGAATCATCCTCGAACACACCGTCTATACATCCCCCCAGCTATCCGTGGTTGCTATGGCATGTGTTTACTGCGCGCGATCGATACCGTGCCTATGTCCAGGCCCGGCGTTTCTCCACAAACGGCGGGTTAGTTATCTGCGATCGTTTTCCCTTGCCGCAAATAAAATGCATGGATGGCGCACAAACCGGGCGACTCATCGAAACCGACAAGCTCAACCCTCTGAGGAACTTTTTAATAACGCGTGAAGAAAAATTTTATCAACAAATCCTACCCCCCGATTTGCTGATTGTTATGAAAGTTGACCCGGAAATCGCAGTGCAACGGCGTGCCGATGAAGACGCCAATTGGATTCGAAACCGCAGCCTCGAAATATGGGAGCTGGATTGGCAAGATACCCCTGTTCATATTATCGATGCCGGACAGCCTATGGCTGAAATGCTGGCGTCTTTAAAATCTTTAGTCTGGAGGAACCTATGATTAATCATGAATTCATAGCTTACAAAGACCACTTGAAACATCCCGTGTTGATAATGGAAATCGTTGGACCGGCGGGTGCCGGCAAGACCACGATCCTGTCGGCGTTGAGCAAACATAATGAAAACATCCAGCCGGTATACGGCTTCCGCCATAAACGCTATATCCCGCTCTATGTTAAGCATGCCTTTTTATTACTGCCCTTCATTTTACTTCAGTATGTAAAAGGGAGGTGGTTCGGCCTGCGGGAGATCAACAGAATGATTCGGTTAAAGGCAACGCGTCAAATTCTGGAACACCAGGTAGCGAACGGAGAATTACTGATTTTATTGGATCAAGGGCCTATTTACACATTAAGCGTTTTAGCCGGTTTTGGCTCCAAAAACACTAAAAACCAAGATTTTGTCCGATGGTGGGAGAACACATTGCAAGAGTG
The DNA here is from genome assembly GCA_049299935.1 of Methylobacter sp. Classification (GTDB taxonomy): domain Bacteria; phylum Pseudomonadota; class Gammaproteobacteria; order Methylococcales; family Methylomonadaceae; genus Methylobacter_A. Next base: position 6,619 of record JBAQYH010000895.1, read on the forward strand.
GGCAACAACCCTGAATCTGATTATCTGGCTGGATGCCCCTGATGAAGTGCTATTGGAACGTATTCAGACCCGTAATAAACAGCACCTGGTCAAGGAAAAGTCGAACCAGGAAGCGGTCGATTTCTTGGCACAGTTCCGGACTGTCTACAAACAAACCATTGAAAAACTCACGTTAAACGGAAGCTCCCAGGTTATTAGTTACGATACGAATCAATGCTCAATGAACAGCATTGTGGAAACGTTGCTGCCGGCACTCAACTTGGCTATCGCCAAAAGTAAGATAGCCCAATGAAACGGATTATGCTGCAAAAAATGCGGGGTGTTGCAAAGGCTGCATTCCTAAGCATCTTCTCAATCCTATTGGTGGATTGCAGCGAGACGCCGCCCCAAACGTCTCAGCCCCCGCACACAAGCTTGGCTTTCCCCGGTGCCGAGGGATTCGGAGCTTATTCGAGAGGCGGCCTCAACGGACAGGTTATCGAAGTGACCAACTTGCACGATAGCGGCCCCGGCAGCCTGCGCGCCGCTCTTGAGGCGAAAGGCCCAAGAATCGTGGCTTTTCGAGTGGGAGGAACGATCGAACTTTTATCGCGCATTAAAATTGAGAACCCCTTTATTACAATTGACGGGCAAACCGCTCCAGGGGCTGGGATCACTGTCAAGAATCATCCTTCGAACCTCAGGTCCCCTATTGAAATCAAAACTCACGATGTGATTATGCGCTATATCAGGTCCCGGCCCGGCCCAAGCGCCCAGCCTTCAGACACCGTGGATGCATTGACCATATCCGCCGGATATAACATCATCATCGACCACTGTTCCTTCTCCTGGGCCACAGACGAAATCATTAATACCTGGAATGATGTGCATGACATTACGATACAGTGGAGCATCATCGCCGAAGGCTTGAATAACAGCACGCATCCCAAAGGGCGCCACAGCAAGGGCATGCTGATAGGCAGTGCCGGCTCGGAGCGCATATCAATCCACCACAATCTGTTTGCCAATAACTATGACCGCAATATCGACATTAACGCCACAGGCGTGGTCGATGTGGTTAACAATGTTTTTTACAATGCCGCACGCTGGACGGAGATCAAAGACAAGTATGGGGATCAGAAAATCAATATTGTCGGCAACTATTACAAGTTGGGGCCGAGCAGCGGAAACGACGGCTATGAGGTTTTTTACTACAAAAACAAAGGCCGCCATCCGACGGTATATATCAAAGGAAATATCGGATTTCACCGTCCCTCCGAAAACCTGCCCGAAGAGTTAATCGTAAGGGAGGATAGCCGTTGGATGATAGTAAACAGCGGGTTTCCGGCACCGCAAATAACCACAGTCTCCGCAGCGGAAGCGTTCGATCTTGTCTTAAAAAATACGGGGGCTAATCTCCCGGTGCGGGATGCCGTTGACCAACGTATTGTAGCCGACACCCGTAAGGGGATGGGGAAAGTCATTGACGACCCCAAACAGGTAAGCAAATCGTCGAAAACAAACCCCAATGAAAGACTATTTCTTTCACAAACCGGCGCAACACTTTAATCATGGCTGCTTCAAAAAACCTCAGCAAAAAGGCATCCTTGAATGCACTGGCGTCAATAATTGACTACGGGGCCAGGGTAGTTGTTGAATTTATTATCACACCGTTATTGGTCGCCGGTCTCGGCAATTATTTATACGGTTTATGGCGAATATTGTGGCGCCTGAACGGTTATATGGACGCCGCAGGAGGGCGCTCCGCTCAGGCACTCAAGTGGATTGTTGCCCAAGACCAGTCGTCAGCCGATTATGATGAAAAACGCCGTTATATAGGCGCTACGGTCGTCGTGTGGTTTTTGTTTTTACCGCTGTTATTGCTGCTCGGCAGCTTATTGATTTGGCTCGTCCCGGTTTTCCTTAAAGTGCCGAAAGAATTCCTCTGGATCACCCAGCTGACTATTGGTCTACTCGCCCTGAATGTTATTTTGATGGGTTTGGTGGACATTCCAAGAGCCGTGCTACAGGGAGAAAACTTGGGCTATAAACGTATCGGTCTCTCTACTTTCCTGGTATTAGCGGGAGGCGGGCTGACCGCATTGGCTATTCATTTAAAACTTGGCCTGACCGGCGTCGCCTCCGCTACCGTCGTTGCTACGCTATTAACAGGATTGATGTTTTTATTGGTGGTAGGCAAACATGTGTCCTGGTTTGGAATTGCCAAACCCTCGCGTAAAACAATACGTTGGCTATCAGGCCTGAGCGGGTGGTTTGTGGTATGGAAAGTGGTCTCTCAATTGATGCTGGCCGGCGATGTCCTGATACTGGGCATTTTCGATTCAGTGGTATTGGTCAGTATCTATTCGCTCACCAAATATGTTCCCGAGACCTTGATCAGGCTGGTTGGTACCGTCGTTTTTAATATTTCGCCAGGACTCGGCGGAATAATCGGGGCGGGCAACCTGGACAAAGCCTCGGCAGTCCGGAATGAAATCATGGCCTTTACCTGGCTGTTATTGACGGTTTCCGGATCGGTGATTTTGCTGTGGAACCCTCTATTCGTGCAGCTATGGGTCGGCAAGGATTACTTTGCCGGGCTGATACCCACATTGCTTATTATTGTTTGGGTCGCACAAGTTGCGTTGATCAGGAACGATGCCAACATTATCGACCTGACGCTGGACATCAGGTCTAAGGTGCTTGTCGGCGTATTATCGGAAATACTGGCTCTTTGTTTGGCCGCCTTGCTGGTAGGCCACTACAAAATGGGAATAATCGGTGTCAGCGCCGGGTGCATTGCCGGGCATTTCATTATCAGCCTGGTTTATCCCTGGCTGGTAAGCCGTTTTTTAGGCATTTCATTTTATTCCCAACTAAAAAGTACGCTAAGGCCCCTCTTAAGCACCGCATTCCTTTTTATGCTGGTAATAGGCGCGAGCCATTATCAAGGCGCTTTTATCCATATCTATAAACCGGATACTTGGTCTGAGCTCGTAGCGGGAGCGACAGCTACTTCGGCAATCGTTTTGGTATTAGCGTTTTATAGCGGTCTGGCCCGGAATCAGAGAGCCAATTTATTAAAGCGCGTCCGGTTAGTTACAAAGCGGTCGCGTCCGGACCCGGACGACTGAATTTATACGGATATTGCGATTCCTTTCCAACAACAATAGGGGTTTAACATGTTAGCCACAGCCAATTCTTCAGTATTAACGGTCGAGCATAACCCGGCCAGATTCAATCTGGCCCAGTCGTTGTTTTTGATAAGCGTAGTCCTGGCTCCATTGGAGTTAAAATTAGCGGGCAGCTTTACGGTTTATGATGTACTGGTAATGGGGATCGGCCTTCTGCTCATGTCGACCGAGGCAAAGGAACTGAAATTCCCTCCGTTCGAATTCATGGCCGCCGTATACGTTTTTCTTTTGTTCGCATTGCTCAGCGCATTTCGCGCAACCTTTCCATTGGAATCGTTAACACAGGTATTACAGTTTACTTTTATTTTTTTCATCCAGATTCCGGTCATTCTCACTGTTGTCAGGTCGCAATCGATGTTGCGGTGGAGCTTGCTGTCACTCTTAGTGGGCTCATTGATTATGACGGGATGGGCGATGTACTTTCAGGAAGAAGGATTCCATCATCGGATGCGGACATTTGCCAGTGAAAACTCCAACCGGCTCGGTTATCCGACTTCCTATTTATCGCCATTCCTGTTGTGTTTCCTGATCGATGGCTGGCGCCGAAGACATTTTCTGATGATTGTTTTTACCTTGTGTGCGCTGTACACGCTGCTATGGGGATTAACGGCTTCCGGCTCGCGCAGTGCGACCGTGGGAACCTTGGCGGCTCTGATGATATTCTTTACTTTCCGGCATGGTTTGCAAATCAATCTAGCTCTCCTGATGCGCGCGTTTTTTACCATAGCAATGTTAGTCATCATAAGTTATCTGTTTTATTCGTCGGATTTTTTCCCCGGCATTTTGCGCGAACGTATCGATAAAACGCTGATGTTTCAATCAAGCCTGGTTAATGACAGAACGCGTCTGGCGATAGCGGGTTGGCGCGGTTTTATGCAGTCGCCCTGGCTTGGCGTAGGTTTTGATAACTTCCGGCATGTCGCCACACAGTTCAATGTACCGATGGTGTCCAACCAGACGCCTCATAATATTTGGCTGCAATTTTTGGCCCAGATCGGGATTTTCGGAACACTGGCTTTTATGTTCATGATTGGGTTCTGGTTTTTGCGGCTGCTCCAATGCCAGCGGATGATTGTCGACCCATCGCAACGTACTATCTTATGGGCGCTGATTGCCTCGATGTGCGCAATCATGACCATTTTTATGTTTATACCGATCATGATTCACCGGCATTACTGGTTGATTTATGGGCTGGGCCTGGCCGCTGTTTTTTCGGTAAAAAATATTCAGCTAATCGCTGTGCCGAATAGTTCCGAGCCATCGAAACCCGATGACTGAATTGCGGTGCCCGGTGTAAGGCGCAAATCATTTCTTTGCGGCAAGCAACCGGCAAGCTGATAAAACCCGGATTCCCAACATTAAGGATTAGGATTCTGATTTCAAACACAAGCTGAGGAAAGCCACCATGGATACTCCACGTAAATCCCTGTCCATTTTGTACATTGTGCCTACGGTAGGCGAAACCAGCTGCGCATACAATGAGTTTTCCAGGCCGTTATCCGGTAGCCACAACATTACCTTGTGCAGCTATTGTAAAGCGACTGTCACTCCGCCGCCAAACATCACGCTGTTTGAAGGCGACGGCACCGTATTGGGTTTCTTCCGTACCCTGAAAGCGGCTTTGAATAATAGCCGGTACGATATTATTCATGGTCACATGGCCGCAAGCGGCGTGTTGTTTCTTATCGCCAACCTGCTGCACCGGCGGCCTTTGAAATCCACGGTATTTACCGTACACAATTGTTACCAGAATCATAAATTCAGAAACCGGCTGCTGCTGATACCGGTTTTTATCTTTTTTCAGAGGGTGGTTTGTTGCAGCCGTTCCGCTTTGGAAAGTTTCCCTTCTTTTTACAAATGGCTGGCAGGCAGCAGGCTTAGCGCCATTCAAAACGGCGTCGATATGAGGCGAGTCGACAGTATTTTGGGGGAACGGCAACAGAGCGACGATCGCGACCGGTTTACGGTTTTATCCGTAGGCCGGATCATTAAAATCAAAAACCCGTCGACGGTACTGAACGCATTCCGGCAAAGTTCGAACCCCACAAATAGGCTTGTTTTTGTCGGGGAAGGCGACCTGCTTGCGGCATTAACAGCAAAAATTAACGAATGCGGCCTTGAAGAGCAGGTTGAAGTCACCGGTTTAATACCCAGGAACGAGGTGTACCAGGCGTTGGCCCAGGCAGATGTGTTCATTTCAACGTCCTTCGGCGAGGGTTTGCCGGTTGCAGCGCTGGAAGCTATGGCTTGCCGGTGCCCGGTGATCCTGTCGGATATTCAGCCGCATTGGGAAATTGCGACGGGCACCGACTTCATCCCTTTGGTTCCGGCTGACGATGAAAACGGCTTCGCGCAGCAATTACGCAAGTTCCAGACGATGCCCTTGGCGGAAAGGGAAGCCATAGGCGAGAAATGCAGGGCTTGGGCTGAAGATCATTTCAGCCTGACCGCTATGCACAAGCGCTACACAGCGCTTTATGAACAGCTCTGCATATGACTGTCTTTTAAAAATAAATTCGAGTTTATAACGATGCAAATTGAATTAGTAGGCTGTACCTGCGCGGGCAAAACCACCCTCGCCAAAAAAATGATTGCCGCCGGTCAGGCGCTTGGAATCGATGTCCAGTTAAGCGACGATTTTTTGCTCAATTGCTTGCGGCTCAATTGGATCAAGCAAGAGTTTGTCCGAAGGCGGGTCATTGAGTTATGGGCCCTGCTGACTTGCCCGATGTTTTTATACAAATATCGCGAACTTTACGACCTTATTATCCGTATTTGTTTTTTGGCGCCGGGCTCTGTGCCCTATCGAATTAAGCTGGCGAGAGTCGCGCTGAAAAAAATAGGCATTTATGAAATCATTCGCCGGCGGAGTTCCGACCAGCAAGTGATATTGCTGGACAACGAAGGAGTGCTCCAGGCCAGCCATACCTTGTTTGTTCATACCGGCAGCGCACCGTATGCCGACAATCTCGCTGATTTTCTTAACCTGGCGCCGTTGCCCGATGTGATCGCCTATTTACGCTTACCGGAACCGCTGTTGATCGAAAGAACGCTAAAACGCGGACACAATCGAATCCCTGAAAACTCGGAGACCGAAGCGGTGGCAAATTTCATCAGCCAAGCTGTGTTTATTTTTGACGAAATACAGCATGACCGAAAGTTTGCAGACAAGTTAATCGTCATAGACGGAGAACGAAACAAAATTTCTAGCGGCGAACACGCCCTTAATCCAGGCGTAGCAAAGGTCGCCAAGCTTATTCTTGCAGGAATGAATACCACTCCCACAAACGGGCTCTTGCCCCCCAGCGTATAAGGATCAAGAAAAATGGAACGCATAAAAATATTGCACCTGATTACCCATTTAGGTTTTGGCGGCGGATTGGACAATACGTTGTTGACGGTCAATGGGCATTCACGCGACCGCTTTGAAGTCCACCTTGCGGCCGGACAGATTGAACAAGGCGAAGCTTACTCGGATTGGAGCGCACGCGCAGAGGAGTGCGCCGATTCCTTATTTATTATCCCGGCCCTGCACCGCTCAGTGCATTTGCTCCATGAT
>JBAQYH010000896.1:0-2717 GCA_049299935.1 Methylobacter sp.
TCCCCGAACGCCTCAACGTCCAGGCTTCACCGTCCGGTGAAGTCATGATGATGCCCTTGCCGTAAGTGATCGCGTACATGGGCGGCGTGTCCTCTCGCGCAGACTCTGCGGCCTGCACAAGGCCTGAACCTGTGAAAAGCATATAAACCGCAATCATAAACAAAGATACTATAAAATATTTTTTCATTTTACTTTCTCCTTTTTAAACGGGCTTTCGCCCCTGTATGACTTTAACCAGAACAATGATCAGGCAATGGATGGGAATAAACCCATCGTATAGCCGGTCACCTGCCCCAAACAGCTACAAAATTATCAGTACCACGGCAATCGTCCACAAAAGTTTTTCTCCTTTCTGATTGCCCATTCCCACTGCCGGTTGCTTAATCAAGCTTCCGGCCGGCAGTGATCCTTCCGTTGCTACAAATAAAATGTAAAACATTTCGGATACAAAATCCGATGCATTGCCTTTACTTCACGATAATTTCAAAGAGCACTCTCATGTTCGCCTTCGCCGCCTGGGAGTATAGTTCTTTAGGGGCCGCCTCATATCTGGCCGGGTCTGTTTCGCCATAACCGATGGTGGAAAGAGCCTGAGAACTAACCCCTTCGCTGATGAGAAATTCCTGGACGGCCTTTGCTCTTCTTTCGCTCAACTTCTGGTTGTACGCTTCCGTGCCGGAGGCAGAAGTATAACCGGCAATGCGGACTTTAGCTTTAGTGTTGTCTTTCAGAAGCTGGATATTCCTTCTCAGGATCACTTTCGCTTCCGGTTTCAGGGTTGACTGATCGAAATCAAAATGGACGTCCTCAAACGCCAGGATAATGATTTTCGGCTCAGCGGCAGCAACCATGATTTTCTCTTCAATCTTAGGTTCGGACGCCACCACGATGACGACCTTCTCTTCCGCTACGGGCACAGGCGCTGGTGCTGGTGCTGGTGCTGGTGCTGGTTCGACGATGGATTCACCCTTCGCAACCGGGGCCGGTTTAGACCCGCCGAAAGAGAAAGCAACTCCAAAAGTAACACCGATATTATGGTAGGTCTCCTGGAAAATCTCGGTAACGATATAATCCTGGACATCAACTCTCAGCGCGATATTTTCCGTCAGTGATAATTTTGCTCCTACGCCGACATTAAAGGCAGGCATGTCATTAGTCGATATTCTTGGATCATAGTGGGCTCCTCCGAAACCGGCAACGATAAAGGGAGTGAATCTATTATCGGGAAGGAGGTGGACGATGGCATCGATATGATAAAAATAAAGGTCCACCCGATCCATGGGATAGCCAAACTGTCCTTCCGTGTTATCCATTTTTAATTTGTCATAAACGTCAGTCCTTAGAAATTGCCCGCCGATTTCCACTCCAAAATATTTCGTGAAATTGTAGCCAATCCGCCCGCCAATAACTGGCGCATTTTTCAGATTCTGCTGCTGTTCAAAGAAATTATAGCCTACATAGGGATTCAGTTCAAAGCTTCCCGCCCTTATCTCGGCTCCGACAGACAAGGGTAGCAAAAAAACAAAGGCAGCTAAAATCATCACTGCGCGACATATTGATTTCATTGTATATCCTCCTTTATATGTTGTTTTGCAGAGAGGCCAAAGGGAGACAGGCTGTAATGATGATCAATAGCCTGTCTTCCCTTTTTGCCTGTTCTCATGCCAAATACCTCATGCCTTACGGTGCAGGCACATTAACAACGGTGTTGACCATGGTTACCGAAGCATTCAGTCCCAAAGCTCTGCCGTCCAGGGTTGTCAGCGCCAACTCGCCGGCTGTCGAGATCGTGACGCCGGCACTGGCAATAATGGTTCCCACCATGTTGCAGCGATTTTCGATCCGCGCTGCCGAACCAACCTGCCAAAAGACATTCTTGGCCTGAGCGCCGCCGGCCAGAATAATGTTGCGGGGGAATCCCGGAGCACCCACGGTAAGTGAAGTCGCCATTTGGAAGACCCAGACAGCGTTTGGATCCCCAAAGGCGTTAAGCGTGAGATCCGTTCCCGTCAGCAGGAATGATCCACCCGCTGCCGTATAAGTTCCCGGGGCAAGAGTTAGTCCGCCTAGTTGGCCGGCCCCCGGATCTGCGCCTCCCGGAAGTCCTGCAAGGTAATTATAGGCCGTGAGCGCATCGGCTGCCGCCGCGGTGGCAATAGCCATTGTTACTGCGGTTCCTCCGTAAGGACCGCCCGGTCCAAAGATTACCGGCGGCGGAGGCGCCGTGTAAATTCTGCCTTTTACATCGCCGATATTGAGCGGCGTTTCCGTATATCCATCTCCCGTACTGTCGTGAAATCCGGTCAGTGCAGTTGAAACAGCAGTGGATCCGATATCTCCTCCGTTAATGACGGTAAGGATCCCTTGGTTGGTCATTCCTGCTCCGCCGCCAAAACCGCCGAATGTCGCGGCCGTTTTAAGGTTCGGTGCGATGGTAACAGTCAATTGTGCGGTTCCTGCTGTGAGCGTAACAGGATCAGTGGCGGTGATCGTGATGGGCCCGCCTGCGCTTAACGCCGTGGCCAACCCATTAAAGCCTGCCGCATTATCAATAGTGGCAACAGTTGAGACAAGCGGCGTTGTAGTCCAGGTCACCTCTGCCGTTATAATCTTGGTTGTGGCGTCTGTGTATGTTCCCGTGGCGACATATTGCTGAGTTGCCCCGACAGTAATGCCGGGATTGGCCGGGGTGACCGCTATGGACACCAGTGTTGCCG
>JBAQYH010000897.1:0-4146 GCA_049299935.1 Methylobacter sp.
GAACGCCACCGGCCAGACTGCTGGTCGGGGTAACGATAATGGTCAGTTTGGATGGATCGACCTTACAGGCGGCGGCGACTTTTTCGACGATTTCAACCGGCGGCACCGCATCATTTTCAATTACCAATACCGTGGAATCATTGCTGTCCTGATAATCCAGCTCCTTGTACAACTCTTCAACCGGCTCCTGCTTACCGTCCTTTAGCTTGGTTGCCATAGCCCGCGCAGGGCCAGAGCCTAATGCGTAATATTTCTCATGAGACAGACTCCAACCCGCATATTGACTGCCCAGACAGCCCAAAACAGGGTTGCCGGTGTGTACGTTTACCGACAGAGGCCAGTTTGTTGTATAAGGGCTGTGGCTGATGGTTACGGTGCCCATGCCGCCGAGACAGATTTCAGCGATAATGCGGCCCGCCTCGATTCCGCCCGGCACCTTGATGCCTGCGTCAATGACGGTGCAGCCATTGGCTAACTTTTCCACACCTAAACGTAATTTATCCGCATTATCGAGTAAATGCTGAACCAAGGGCTGGGTCAATTTGTTAACGCTGGCTGTATATTCCATGACGGTCAAAACCTTTTAGTTTGCTAATGATAAGTTGTTGTTTAGTCAGCAACTGTTCTGCTACTGACTGTGAGTCTTTTTGGTGCGCAATGATACTGCAAATCGGCTGTCCTGCGCGACACATATTGCCGGATCCGGGCAAATCCATGCACCATCCCGGCCATTCGAATCGATCGGGAATGATTAAATCCTGCTCGGCATAAACAATCTGATAACCGGCCTGCAAAGGCGCAGCTTCCGGCAGCTGGGCGGCTGAAATTGCTCCCGCACATGCTTGAATATGCAGGACCAGCAAATCCCGATCATATAACTGCATACTGGCGGAAGGCCTGGGATTGATTTCCAGAGCATAGCTGCAATCATCCGCATGAATAAAATCCAGCGAATTCAAGCCTTTCAGCCCAAACACAGGGACCATTTGCGTTAGCCAGTTCGTTATCGCCGCTTTGTGCCTGTCCGGCAGATCACAACTATTGACCACGCCTGAAAAAACAAACTCCTGAGCCTTGCTTAAACGAACCGGCCATTGACTGTTAAAACCGATGACTTGCGCCTGCTGCCCGTCAGCCAGAAAGAGCACCGAGCACGACTTACCGGATTGAAACTTTTGCCAGTAAACCGGTGCCTTTATATCGTCACCCGCCTTATAACGCTTTATCCCGACACCGCCCTGCCCTTGCATCGGCTTAAGCAGCCAAGCATCGACAGGGTCAGGCGCATCAAAAGCAACCTCGGGATACGGAATATTTAAATCATCCAGCGTCAAAAAAAACGCCGGCTTATCCAGTTGCCTTGCAAAGGCATCGGGATCATTGCCCAGCATAATTAACCGGCTATTCAGGTAATACAGGCTTTCCGGATAACATTCAAAGCCGCTGCCGTAAATCACATGGTTTACGGCATAACGTTCGGCAAAATAATCTACAGCAGGGGCCAAGTCTTGTTCGGTTAATGATTTTATCCGGCGGAAATCTTCCGCGTAGCCTTGCGTATCCAGATCGGCAAACAAGTCGACGACCAAGGGCTTCAAACCCGCGTTTCTTGCAGCCTGCGCCAGCATGCGTCCAGAACCGGCAACAATCAATACCGTTTCCACGTTACATCACACGCTAGCCGGCAAAAACATCCCCGCCGCTGTTCCGCGCACTCGCAACAACAAAACTCAACTTATCGAAATGCGCGAACGCCTGTTTGGCCTGATCGGCAATTGATTCAGCCAGTTCAGCGCCATCAATCGCGCAAAACCCGGTCGGTCCCCATGAGGTCTGGCCGATAGCCACCGCGCCTTGCCGTTCCAACCATTGCATGGCCGCCGCGACTTCGGGGCTGGTAAAAACGCCGCCCTGAGCCGAGGAGAAATGCTCGCCAACCGAGCGTTGCAACTGGGTAATCACATCGCCGAATTTAATAATGTCGTTTTCTGCCACCGCAGGCAGGCCCTGCATCAGCAATAAATAGCATAACCGTGCGGCTTCCTGTTGCGGAAAAGGCGGCAGCTCCTTGAAGGCCTGTATTTCCTGCTGGCCGTGCAGGCCCTGGCCTCGTTGATCGAACACCAGAATAAACCGCCAATCCTCAGGTACATCCATGTGCGCCAATACCGGCGGCGTGATGGTTTTTTCGCCGCGGCCGCCATCGACAACCAGGCCGCCCTGTTCAAAAACGCCGATGCCGATTCCGGAGCGGAGGCCCCGGTCGGTCACGGCGGCGATTTCACGCACGCTCAGCCCCAAGCCGTAAAATTCATTGAGCGCCGCGCCGATCGCCAGCGACATTTGCGTGCCCGAGCCCAAGCCTACATGTTCAGGAATTGCGGTTTCAATGGCGATATTGAGTTGGTCGGATACATGCAGTGCCTCGCACAACATGGACACGCACTTTTCTGCCCGCTGTGCGGCAGGGCCGGTAATGGTAAGTTGCTCGGCACCGGCGACTGACAGGCGGGTGCTGATTTCATTAAGCGCAACACCGATGCTGCCGAAATGCCGGCCCAATGATCCGCTTAAATCGATGAAGCCCATGTGCAATCTGGCGGGGGCTATGACTGAGACTTTAGAATGTTGAACTATCAAGGTTTACGCTGAGTTGTGCTGCAAAAAATTACCGGAAGTATACATGATCGGCCTATCGGCTGCGAACTAAGCACGGATAACGTCAGTCAATTGCGCCATATCGCTGACCATCAAATCGCACAGTTCAACGGTCTGCGGATCGACCCGCGCTGTCGACGGTATAAACACCGAAACAGCCCCCGCCCTGGATGCCGCCACGATACCGGCATGAGAATCTTCAAGCACCAGACACCGGCCGATATCCACTTGCAACAATTCGGCGGCTTTTAAAAAAACGTCCGGCTCCGGCTTGCCCCACTGGACGTGATCGCGGGTGACGATGATTGAAAAAACCTCTTCAATCCCAGCCAGTTCAAGACACTCCAGGGCATTAACCGCAAGGCTGTTAGTCGCCAGGCAATAGGGCATTTTTTTCCGGATCAGCAATTCCAGTAATCCGGTAAAGCCGTGTTTGACTTTTATACCGTGGACGCCGACGTATTCGCGCCAAAAATCGCCGCTTAACCGATTGAAGGTTTCTAGATCAAGTTCAGCCCCGCAATGTTCAACCAGCTTCAGCTCCACATCCCGGTAATGCAGCCCCGACAGAGACAGACAAAAATCATCTGAAAAGTCACACCCCATCGCGCCTGCGGCCTGTTTCCAGGCGATAATGTACGTACTCTCGGTATCCAAAACCAGGCCGTCCATGTCGAATATAACCGCCGAAAAATCAGTTAACTTAAGCATTAAAATAGGACACGATGGACGGATTTACGCGGATGTGCAGACATCAGACAAATCCGTGCATCCGTGTTCCCTTATAAAATTGGCACCTGAAATAACCTTAATATATTCCCCGTGCGCTTCACGGCTGGAGCCAACCACGATACGTTTAACGCCTTGTCCCGATTGTTCCAAAACGCCGGAAACTTCCACCATTTCGCCGCTGACAGCCTGTCCCGTATAAGTCGCCGTAAAGCTGACGATAGAATTGATCTGCTGATGGTCTATCTTAAACTCTGCCGGATAATCGAACGCGTAAGCATCGTCGACCACCCGGCACTGCAAGGTAATCGGCTCGCATTTTTGGTAACTAATAGCCTCAGACCTTGCGCAATGATCGATAAAATTCAAATCGAATTTCCGCCCGTTAATCACGGCCTTATTGCATTTTCGCCGTTCATGCCAGACATAGTCATCGAGGCTTAAATCGCATGAACGGCGCTCGTAAGATTGCAGCCAATCCCGATCATTCAAGCCCTGCAAATGTCCCTGGTCGATAAGCTTGCGGGTGATTGCCCGGCATTGATGAAAAACATCCCTGCCGTAACAGACCAAATCAATATCCGAACCTGGATTTTGCACGCCAACCAGAATGGACCCCGTGACCCCGGTTTGCGCCAAATCCAACCCGTGCTGCCCGTATAACTCACACAGCCGGAACAAATCCCGCTCGACGGCATCATGGCCGGTTGCCTGCATCAGCTGCTGCAATCGGTGTCTGGGTTGATGATGTTTGACGAT
>JBAQYH010000898.1:0-6766 GCA_049299935.1 Methylobacter sp.
GGATTATAGAAGTAGTGCAAAACTGAAAAACATATCCGTTGAAACTATAGAATTTGTTGAACCGGCTTAATTACATAACCCTTCCTTACAATCATAAAAAACAATGAAAACATTAACCAAAGAAATGCAAGCTGCCATTACGCCGGCAATGGCGCTGGACTTGTTAAAAGAGGGCAATAAAAGGTTTGTAAATAACCTTAAAGTAAACCGTAACCTGCTGCAACAGGCCAATGAAACATCCGACGGGCAACATCCGTTTGCAGTTATTTTAAGTTGCATAGATTCCCGTACTTCAGTTGAGTTGATTTTCGATCAGGGCTTGGGCGATGTATTCAGTGTCCGTATTGCGGGCAATATTATTAATGAGGATATTTTAGGCAGTATGGAGTATGGCTGCAAAGTAGCGGGCTCGAAAATCATAGTGGTGTTAGGTCATACCAAATGCGGCGCAATAAAAGGTGCTTGTGATCATGTAGAAATGGGTAATCTGACGGCGCTGTTAAGCAAGATACAACCGGCGGTTTATGACGAAAAAACCGTCACAGAAAACCGACATTCGGACAACAGTGAATTTGTGGAAAAAGTGGCGGCCATTAATGTAAAAAGAACGGTACATGCCATTATCGAACGCAGCCCGATTTTAAAGGAAATGATTGAAGCAGGTGAGATAGAAATTATTGGCGGTAATCATGATCTTTTGACGGGTGAAGTCAGTTTTTACAATGATACTTTGATTATTAACAAATAATCCAATCAACTATTTTTCAGTCGGAAACCAAATATGAATCCAGCAAGGCATTGGGTCGAAATGCTCACGCATACTATTCATCGATTTTTTATTTGGATAATTGTTGCTTCTTATTTTATCGCCACCTTGCTACCGGGATTCGGTATCTGGATTCGTGAAGTTGATCTGGGCAGCATCGTCTTATTTCAAAATAAAATAGACTTATCCTTACCGCCACTGATGCTATCGGTGTTGTTATTCAATGCCGGTCTGGGGGTCAAGACCAAGGAACTCACCCAGCTGGCACATAAGCCGCTATTGCTGTTAAGCGGTTTGGCGGGCAATTTTGTGACGCCGTTAGCCTTCATTATTGGCATAAGTGTCATCATGAAGTTTTGGCATAACCCGGAAGAAGTCCAACATATTCTTGTTGGTCTCGCATTGGTTGCCTCCATGCCGATTGCCGGGGCGTCTACGGCATGGGCGCAGAACGCCAACGGCAATCTTGCCTTAAGTCTAGGCTTGGTATTGCTTAGCCCGCTACTCACACCGCTGGTTCTCCATGCTGCCGGCTTCGTGACTACAGGCGATTATTCTGAAAATTTACACGAAATCGCCGCCGACGGTGTGATAACGTTTCTGGGGATTTGGGTCATCCTGCCGTCGTTACTCGGCATTCTGGCGCATCGCCTCATCGGCGAGCATCACCTTGCCAAAGCAAAATCCCATGTAAAACTCATAAACTACTGCATCCTGTTGTTGCTTAATTATTCCAACGCTTCTCTAAGTTTGCCCAAAGCATTGTCCCAGCCTGATGTCGACTTTCTAGCCGTCATGTTGATCATTGTCGTTACGCTGTGTATTGCTGCATTTGCTACCGGTTATCTGCTGGCGCAAATTTTCCGCGCAAATCGCAAAGACATGGCTTCGCTGATGTTTGGCCTTGGCATGAATAACAATGGCACTGGACTGGTGCTGGTCTCAGTCGCTTTAGCCGACCACCCGCAAGTCATGTTGCCAATTATTTTTTATAATCTCGTCCAGCATCTTACTGCTTCCTTCGTTGACTTTGCCCTGTTTCGGCGTGGGGCTAAATTGTATAAGCCCGCGTAGGGCATAGCTGTGTTTTATTAAAGTAGGGGATTACCCGCATGACTTCATATCAGTTGACCCATCTGAAACAGCTTGAAGCGGAAAGCATCTACATCATCCGCGAGGTGGCTGCGGAATTTGAAAAACCGGTGATGCTCTATTCCATCGGCAAGGATTCCGCCGTCATGTTGCAACTGGCGCTGAAGGCATTCTTTCCCGGCAAGCTCCCGTTTCCGCTGCTGCATGTGGATACCACCTGGAAATTCCGCGAAATGATCGAATTCCGTGACCGGCTGGTGCGTGAACTGGGTCTGGAGCTGATCGGTCATATCAACGAGGAAGGAGTAAGGAAGGGAGTCAACCCCTTCACCTACGGCAGCAAGAAACACACCGACATCATGAAGACCGAGTCGCTCAAACAGGCGCTCAATAAATATCAGTTCGATGCCGCCTTCGGCGGCGCACGCCGCGACGAGGAAAAATCCCGCGCCAAGGAGCGCGTTTATTCGTTTCGCGACCGGAACCACCGCTGGGATCCCAAGAGCCAGCGTCCGGAACTGTGGAATCTCTACAACGGCAGGATCGACAAGGGCGAGTCGATCCGCGTATTTCCATTATCCAACTGGACCGAACTGGATATTTGGCAATACATCCATTTGGAAAACATTCCTATCCCAACTTTATATTTCGCCAAGGAGCGTCCTGTCGTCCAGCGCGAAGGCGCCTGGATCATGGTCGATGACGACCGCATGCCGCTGGAGTCTGGCGAGATACCCCAGATGAAAATGGTGCGCTTTCGTACCTTGGGCTGCTATCCATTAACCGGCGCCGTCGAATCCACTGCCGGCACATTGCCTGAAATTATCCAGGAAATGCTGTTGGCCACCACCTCGGAACGGCAAGGTCGGCTCATCGATCACGACCAGACCGGTTCGATGGAAGATAAAAAGAAGGAGGGTTATTTTTAATGAAAAACATCCCTGTGGCTCGCCCTTGCGGGCGGCAGAGCCGTGCAAATCGGCTCTCCTGCCGATTTGTCACCCTGCGGGTGCACATGCGCGTCCAAATCCTCTCCCGGAGGATTTGTAATGGCTAACCAAATTCCCCACGGCCTGTTCGTAACAGGCACCGACACCGGCGTCGGCAAGACCCAGATCGCCGCAGCTTTGGCCCATCTGCTCGCCGACCGGAATCTGGTCGTGCGCCCCCGCAAACCGGTGGAATCCGGTTGCCAACGAAGAAAAGGTGACCGCCTTATGCCCGAGGATGCCAGAACGCTGCAAGTCGCAACGCGAACGGATGAGCCCTTGGCGCACATCTGCCCTTATCCCATGGAACCGGCACTGTCGCCGGAACGGGCGGCAGTCTTGTCCGGTAAAACCTTGACGTTGGATGATGTGCAGGCGGCTTGTCTCAAAGGGGTGGCCGATACCGATTTCCTGTTGGTGGAAGGCGCCGGGGGATTCTACTCGCCGTTGGTATCGGGTGCGCTCAACGTAGACCTGGCCGTGACGCTGTCCTTGCTGGTGCTATTGGTGGCGGCGGATCGGCTGGGCACCATCGGCCACACCCTGATGGCCGTGGAAGCAATCAGACGGCGCGGCTTGACTCTCGCGGGCGTGGTGTTGAATCGGCTTAGTTCCCACGCCGACCCGCTGATGGACAACGCAACAGACTTGTTCTGCTGGTTGGGACAACCGGTGATCGTGACCGACCGGTTCGATACGGGCACCGTTGATCCCGGCTGGATGATGCTTAGACCGGCGCTGGCAGCCCTGGCTGACCGGTTGGCGACCGGTTTGTCCGTTCAGTCAGGGCTTGCTGTCAGGTGAGATTTGATGAGTTTGAAAACCTTACATATCTGTCTGGAACAGATTTGCAAGTTCCGGCTCGGCGCGGGTGGTGCGCGCATCATTGACGACACCTACAACGCCAATCCATCGTCCCTGGCGGCGGCATTGGAAACTTTGGCGTCCATGCCGGGCAAAAAACTCCTGGTGCTGGGCGATATGGCTAAACTGGGGGATGAGGCGGACGCTTGGCATAGCTGGGCCGGGCAGGCAGTGCGTACGGCGGGCGTCATTGAACTTTTCGCTATGGGCGACTTGGCGCGCCTTGCCGCAGAAAGTTTTGGGGACGGCGCTCATCATCTGACCGGCCATCAGGCCTTGGTTAAGGCCTTGCTTCCCAAGCTCCGGCGTGGAGTAATCGTTCTGGTCAAAGGATCCCGTTGCATGACGATGGAAAATCTCGTCGCGGAACTTTTGCACCGTGCCTGCTAGTCTGCGCCTTGGGTCAGAGTCTGTTGGCTATGGGCATCGCTTCCGCTAAATACTTTATTGCCGCACTGCACGTCGTTGTTGAATCGTTAACTGCTACATTGCGAGGAAAATAGCATGAAAAAATTTGATTTGCTCGGAACATGGCTGGCTGTTTACGCCAGCGCCTTGCGGCAACGGGGCGGAGTCATAATGGCGCTAATAACCACCTTGATCCTGTTTGACGATACCCTTCTGCCGTTGCCCGGACACCTCTTGCATGTGTTGTTCGAGGTCATTAATTCGACACTCGAACATTTCCTTGAGTCGGTCTTCCATGTATCAAAGCGACAATCGCAAATTATTCTTTTCTATAGTGAACTGGCGATAGCCATTTACTTATCATGGTGCCTTTCGCGCAAAGCGTATTTTACCGCGCTGCATGCATACTCAACTGCTCAGGCGCGCTGGCGTGCAATAGCGAGCTCGGCTAAAGCCGCCACCTGGTTCCGGGGAATGATTATGGTCGGCGCACTGAGTGTGACGCTTTATCTTTTTACCTGAATCGCCCGGACTTTGCCCTGTTACGGATTCCACGTTTAGGCAGCTCTTTGAATATTTTCGTGTTTACTGTGTTTTTTATGGACTAATTGTAATATTCTATTTAAAAGTCATCTTCCTCATAAGGCTGCGCTTTCACATTATCAGGAATTTTCGGCATTTTGGCCGACCGCAACAAAATTAACGCACCGCCCAAAACGAACAACAGCGCGACTATAAACAACACGATCCACATTTCATCTTTCCCCGTTTTTGGCTTGCTTACGCCGGTTGCGGTAGAATACCCCCACACAGATCATTTACATATTTCAATATGAAACAAGTCGAATTACTTTCCCCTGCCGGAACCCTTAAAAACATGCGTTATGCTTTTGCATACGGCGCGGATGCCGTTTATGCAGGATTGCCTCGCTATAGCCTCAGGGTGCGCAACAATGATTTTTTGGCCGACAATCTGGCCAAGGGCATAGCTGAAGCCCACCAGCTGGGCAAGAAGTTTTTCCTGGCGACCAACGTGATTCCGCATAACGCCAAGGTTAAAACTTTTATCAAGGATATTGCCCCGATTATCGCGATGAAGCCGGACGCGTTGATCATGGCCGATCCGGGCTTGATTATGATGACCCGGGAAGCTTGGCCGGACATGCCGATCCATCTGTCGGTACAAGCCAATACCGTCAATTATGCGTCGGTTAATTTCTGGAAAAGCATGGGTGTCGAGCGGGTCATTTTGTCCCGCGAATTGTCGCTGGATGAGGTTGAAGAAATCCGCCAGCTTTGCCCCGATACGGAACTTGAGGTGTTTGTCCACGGCGCGTTATGCATCGCTTATTCCGGCCGCTGTCTGTTATCCGGCTACTTCAATCATCGCGATCCTAACCAGGGCACTTGCACCAATTCCTGCCGCTGGAAATACGACACCATCCCCGCCGAAGAAAACGCCGAAGGCGATTTCCTGCCGGTTGGAGAGGTGCTGTCGATGTCCGACATCAGCAATGCCAGCTGCGGCGGTGCACAGCGGCATCCGTTGGCCGACAAGGTGTATTTTCTGGAAGAAGAGGGCCGCAAAGGCGAGTTGCTGCCGGTCATGGAAGACGAAAACGGCACCTACATCATGAATTCGAAAGACTTAAGAGCCATCGAGCATGTGCAGCGCCTGGTCGAAATCGGCGTGGACAGCCTTAAAATCGAGGGCCGCACCAAGTCGCATTATTATGTGGCGCGTACCGCACAAACCTATCGCCAGGCGATTGACGATGCATTGGCGGGCCGTGCATTCCAGCCTGAACTGATCGGCGTTTTGGAAAATCTCGCCAACCGGGGTTATACCGACGGCTTTTATCAGCGCCACCATACCCACGAGCATCAAAACTATATGACCGGTTATTCCAAAAGCCACCAACAGCAATTTTGCGGCGAGATCAGGAGTTACGATCAGGCAACCGGCCTTGCAACCATCGATGTCAAAAACAAGTTTTCGGTCGGCGACAAGCTGGAATTGATTCTGCCGCAAGGCAATCAGGATATTATCGTCGAGCGGATGGAAGGCATGTACGGACAAGACATGGAAGAAGCGTCGGGCGGCGGCTATGAGGTGAAAATACCGTTGCCGCAAATTAACGCAGATAATGGCTTGTTGGCGCGATATACTTAAAAACAGACGAAAGGCAAAGGACAAAAGGCGAAAAAACTCACCGCCTTTAATCCTTAGCCTTTAGCCCTTTGCCTTTTGAGACCTGAATCATGACTTTTACTACCGCCGATCTTTGCGATGCCCATTCAGCCGAAGACCACTTCCAGATTGCCGAGCCGCTGCTCAAATCTTATGGCGGTCACCCGAGCTTTTGCGGCCAAATCACCACGATAAAAGTGTTTGAGGACAATGTTTTGGTCAGGACGGTTCTGGAAGAGAAAGTGGAAAACCGGGTGCTGGTTGTTGACGGCGGCGGCTCCCACCGCTGCGCTTTGTTGGGCGAGGATCTGGCAAGGCTTGCTATCGCCAATGGCTGGCAGGGCATCGTCATACACGGTTGCATTCGGGATTCGGCAATACTTAGCCAGCTTCCTATCGGTATTCTGGCGTTGCATGCGCACCCCTTAAAAAGCCATAAGAAATACCACGGCGACC
>JBAQYH010000899.1:0-5700 GCA_049299935.1 Methylobacter sp.
GTGGTAATCGCCCAGAAAGTCATCGATAAGATCGATCGTGCCGGCAAAGAATCCGGCGACCGGCAACGGCAGGAACCGGGCTACTACTTGATCGGGGCCGGACGGAGCGAGTTCGAACATGAAGTTGGGTTTCAGCCTACCTTCAGCCAACGATTGCTGCGCATTTATGTCGCTCATGCGGCATTTGCTTATCTGGGCAGTTTGGCTGTGGGTACGCTGATCTTGCTGGGCCTGCCTTTGAGCGCTGCTTTCGAGGCCGGCTTAGGCAGTTTGTCGATTGCCCTGATTACGCTGGTTGCCCTTTTTCCGGCATCGGATATTGCGACGAGCTTGGTCAACCGATTCGTTATTACCGTCGTGCCGCCACGCCATTTGCCCAGGCTCGAACTGAAAGACGGCATCCCCGATACGCTGCGCACCTTTGTGGTGGTACCGACGATGTTTATCAGCGAGCGGAACGTGAAAAAACAAATCGATGAACTGGAAGTTCACTATTTGTCGAATCCGGCCGGCGATGTTCATTTTGCCCTGTTGTCCGATTGGGTGGATGCGGATCAGGAAACCCTGCCGGACGATGCCTTGCTGCTGGACATCGCCGTTGCCGGGGTTGACGCGCTTAATGCCAAGTACGGAGATCAACGTTTTTTCCTGTATCACCGCAAACGTTTATGGAACCCAAGCGAGAAAAAATGGATGGGCTGGGAGCGCAAGCGCGGCAAATTGCATGAGTTTAACCGGCTGCTGCGCGGGGCGGACGACACTTCCTTTATGCCGATTCATGGAAAACCTGCGTTCGCTCCGCCGGATGTCCGTTATGTCATTACCCTGGATGCCGACACCAAACTGCCTATCGGCGCGGTGCAGCAGTTGGTGGGTACCGCCGCCCATCCGCTCAATTGGCCGGTCCTTGATCCGGTCACGCATTGTGTGGTCAACGGCTACAGTATTCTCCAGCCGAGAGTTACGCCGACCTTGCCGCACAGACGGGAACACTCGCTGTTCCATCAGCTTTTTTCCGGCGCATGCGGCATGGACGCCTATTCGATCGCCGTGTCCGAAGTCTATCAGGATCTGTTCGGGCTCGGCACATACAGCGGCAAGGGCTTGTACGAAGTCGATTCATTTGAAGCCGCGTTGGCCGGACGCGTCCCGGAAAACGCCCTGCTCAGTCATGATTTATTCGAGAGCGTGTTTGCCCGCTGCGCATTTGTCAGCGATATTGAATTGTATGAGGAATTCCCGTCCCATACGGAAGTTGCCGCGTCCCGCTCGCACCGTTGGGCGCGCGGCGACTGGCAGTTATTACCCTGGATTTTCGGTTCCCTCGGCAAAGATATGCCGCTGATTGGACGCTGGAAAATGCTGGATAATTTACGCCGGACTTTCTCGGCGCCGGGCGCATTTCTTACCCTGTTGACGGCTTGGTCTATTCCGAACGCACCGCAATGGATGCTGATGGGCATGGTGTTGATAGCGTTGACTGTTCCTGCCTTGCTGGCCATCGTTGCCGGGATGAGGCTTCGCGCCGACGTTCCGTTGCGTAACCAGATCCGATCCACGACAGAAAATGTATTCATGGGCTTGAGCCATAGCCTGGTTACGCTAACCCTGCTGGCGCAACAGGCTTGGTTGATGACTGACGCCATCGTCAGCACCTTGGTACGATTGTTTATCACCCGGCAAAAATTGCTCAGGTGGGTTACTGCGCTGCAAGCGAAGACATCGGCCGGGCATGCTTTGGAGGACATTATCCGGCCGCTGGGTAGCGTCACTATCGTAGTCGTTTGCGCCGGCTCGGCCGTGCTGCTGTTCAATCCCGATTCGATGGAGGTTGCCGCGCCGTTCCTGTTGCTGTGGCTACTGTCTCCAATCATTGCCCATATCCTCAGTTTGCCGCCGCGACCGGATCCGGCTGAATTATTGCTTCCTGACGATGCCTTGCAGTTGCGGCAAGTCGCGAGGCGTACCTGGCGGTTTTTTACCACCTTCGTAACGGAGCAGGAAAATCACCTGCCGCCGGATAACTTTCAGGAAGATCCCGATCCCGTTATCGCGAATCGCAGTTCGCCGACAAATTTCGGCCTTTATCTGTTATCGGTACTCGCCGCGCACGATTTCGGCTGGCTGGGTTTGATAGACACCGTCGACCGGCTGGAGGCAACCCTGGACACGCTGAACAAGATGCCGCGGCTGCACGGACATTTTTACAACTGGTACGACACGCGCAGTTTGCACCCGCTGGAACCCAAGTATGTCTCGACCGTGGATAGCGGCAATCTGGCGGGACATCTACTGGTGCTTATTCAAGGATGCAAGGAGTTGACCAGGCAACCCTATGCATTTACTACCGTGTTGGATGGCATTGCCGATACCCACAGGCTGCTGTTATCGGCGCTTGCCAAAATCAGCGATGACCGGCGCATGCTGATAGTGACGCAGGACGATCTACGGAAAAAAGCGGATAAACTTGGCAGGTATCTGGCGTGTAAGCCGACCAACCACGAAGAATGGGTCTATTTGTGGCGGCAAATAATCCCATGCGTCGATAACCTGCTGGATCTGGCGCGAACTTACGCCGCTGAGCGCGATGAACTGATGGATGACAGCGAAGTGCTGGCATGGGCCACACTGCTGCACAGTGACATTCATTCACACGAGCGCGATATGGAGAATTTTGGCTCGTCTATACATTTTCGGCTTCCTATTGATTGCAATACAAAGCCCTCTCCAGAGGGAGAGGGAGCGCACGCTCTTAATGCAACCGCTAACCACACGCAACCGGAAGTCCAGCGCTGGAAAGTATTGACCCACCGGATAGATGCGCTTGCAAAACTGGCTCATCAATTATTCGTCAACATGGATTTCCGTTTCCTCTATGATCAAAACCGGCACTTGTTTTCGCTGGGGTACCGCGTTGAAAGCGGTGTCATCGACGACAGCTATTACGATCTGCTCGCCTCGGAAGCGCGCCTGACCAGCTTAATCGCTATCGCCAAGCGTGAAGTGCCGAGCAGTCACTGGTTTCACTTAGGAAGACGGGTCACGCGCACCTCGAACGGCACGGTGTTGTTGTCCTGGTCCGGCTCGATGTTTGAATACCTGATGCCTTCACTGGTGACTTATACGCCGCGCTATAGCCTGCTCGACCAGACCTGCCGCCTGTCCGTGCAGAGCCAGATTGAATACGGCGAACAGCGCAGTGTGCCGTGGGGCGTATCCGAATCGGCGTTTAACGGCCGCGACCGCTGGTTCACTTACCAGTACTCCGCTTTTGGCGTGCCCGGCCTGGGCATGAAGCGCGGGCTGGCCTTTGATTTGGTCATTGCCCCCTATGCCACCGCGTTGGCGGCGATGTACAACAACCATGCTGCCGCGGTGAATTTTAGGCATCTGGAAGAACTGGGCGCATTGGGGCGTTACGGTTTTTTCGAAGCGCTCGATTTCACACCGACGCGATTGGCGGAACAGCAAAAGGTGGCGTTTGTGCGCTGCTATATGGCACATCACCAAGGTATGTCGCTGGTGGCTTTGACTAATGTCGTACACGATCAGGTTATGCGTCGCCGTTTCCATAGCACGCCGATGATTCAGGGCGCTGAAATGCTGCTTCAGGAGCGGGTTCCGCACGGTGCCGACAGCGGCATTCCCGACTTCACCCAAGCCGAGGCCGAGGTCAAGGAGATAGTACAGCCGTCAGTGCGCCGCGAGCCTTCGCCGATGTCCCTCGTGCCCTCGGCGCATTTGCTTTCCAACGGCCGCTACGGAGTGATGATCACCGCCGCAGGTTCCGGTTACAGCGTTTGCGAAAAGCTGGCGGTCACCCGCTGGCGTGAAGATGTGACGCGCGATTGCTGGGGCAGTTATATCTATTTGCGCAACTTGACCAGCGGCAGGATTTGGTCTGCCGGATACCAGCCGACTGCGGCGGTTCCCGACCGATACGGGGTGGTTTTTCTCGAAGACCGGGTGCGCATCTCCCGCGAAGACAACACCATCGCCAGCCGCCTGGAAATCATTGTCTCGCCTGAGGATGACGCGGAAATCAGGTGTTTGAGCTTGACCAACAACGGCTCGCATACACAGGAAATCGAGGTAACCTCCTACTCGGAAATTGTGCTGGCGCCACCTACGGCGGATAGCGCTCATCCCGCATTTTCAAATTTGTTCATCCAGACCGAATTCCTGCCACAGGCGTGCGGACTGATCGCGCAACGCCGGCCTCGGGCGGAAAACGATCCGCGGATTTGGGCCGCTCATGTGCTGTCATGCAACGACAGCGGAGATGGCGTTCAATATGAAACCGACCGGGTAAAATTTTGCGGCCGGGGACAAACGCTGCGCGCGCCTGCCGCCGTGATCGATGGCCGCCCGCTGAGCAATACGGTCGGCGCGGTGCTTGACCCTATTTTCAGTCTGCGCACGCGGGTCAGCATCGAGGCGGGCGCGACCGTTCATGTGACATTTACCACATTGGTTGCCTCGTCGCGGCTGGCGGTTGAAGATTTGGCCGATAAGTATCACAACGCGGCCACTTTCGACCGGGTTTCCGATCTTGCCTGGACTCATGCACAGATCCAATTACGGCACCTGCGCATCAAGCCTGATGAGGCCCAGTTATTTCAAGCCCTGGCTAACCGGTTGCTGTATGCCGATGCTTCGCTGCGGGCAAGCAGCAAGCTGATGCATCAGAACCGGCTGAATGTCACAGGGTTATGGAGGCTGAGTATTTCCGGCGATAGGCCCATCGTATTGCTGAGGGTAGCGGCAATAGAAGATAGGGCTATTGCCGACCAGTTATTGCGCGCCCACGAATATTGGCGCATGAAACGCCTGTCCGTCGATTTGGTGATTCTGAATGAAAAAGAAATTACCTATACCAATGAATTGCAGACCTTATTGGAAGGCATGGTCCGCGAGAATCAATCGTTTGCCGCTATCCATGAGTACGGCGGGCATGGAGAGATTTTTGTATTGCGCGCTGACCAGCTCACAGAGGATGAACGTGTGCTGTTGCAAACCTCGGCTCGCGTAGTGCTGTTGAGTACCCGCGGCACCTTGTCCGAGCAGCTGATGCGGCATCCCAAGCCTACGCCGGATTTCATCCATCCCAAAGCCTTGCCGGCACCCGGTGTTGACACAAGTACGCCATTAATCGCCACTGCGGATCTCGAATATTTCAACGGGCTGGGCGGATTCGCCGACGACGGGCGCGAATATGTGATCGTGCTGGGCAAAGGTCAGTGGACGCCTGCGCCCTGGATTAACGTGATCGCCAATGCCGACTTCGGTTTTACGGTCTCCGAGTTGGGCAGCGGCTGTACCTGGAGCCTTAACAGCCGGATGAACCAGTTGACGCCGTGGTCGAACGACCCGGTCAGCGATCCTCCCGGCGAAATATTTTATATTCAGGACGACGAGACCGGCGATTTGTGGACGCCGACGGCGTTACCGATCCGGGTTGATAACGCCGGCTATGTAATTCGCCACGGTCAGGGCTATACCCGTTTCGAGCATGTTTCCCACGGCATTCACAGCGAGCTGTTGCAATTTGTAAGTTCGGACGACCCGGTCAAAATTTCAACGCTAACCTTGAAAAACAATTCCGGCCGCCCCCGTAAACTGTCGGTTACCGCCTATGTCGAATGGGTGCTCGGCGCATCCCGCACCAACACTGCGCCGTATATTATTACTGAGCTGGAT
>JBAQYH010000900.1:0-1829 GCA_049299935.1 Methylobacter sp.
GGTATCGGTGCCGGTAATAAAATAAGCGGTGTTCATGCTCATTATTCTTTCGATTCGTCGCCCGGATACGGAAAGCGAACATGCCCAATACGCACCAGCAGCACCGCCAGCGTCAACATCAGGATCGAACCGCTGACCGCGAGCATGCGCCATTCGCCCATGGCCTTCATGTCCAGAATAAGATAACGCGCCAGCGCCACCATGCTGAGATACAGCGGAAAACGCACCGGCAGTTTGCCTGTCCCGTAATGCAATCCGACCATCGTCAGCACCTCCAAATAGAGGAACAGCAGCAACAGATCGGCCAAGGTGACTTGCGCCGCCCGTACCATGACCATGATTTCGCTGGTCATCGCGAACACCGTGGCAACGGCGATCACAAAGAGACCGATGTGCTCCACCAGGGAGAGCATCCATTTGTTGATTTCCCGAATCGGTTTTCTCATCGCCTGCACCATAAAAACACTTAAAATACCGTCAATTTACCCGAAAATCATTGCAAACCGTCAATGCGCAAGAAAACAATTTGGGAAACCCACCGTGGCCGCAATCAAGGCGCGCCCTCTCAATCGGGAAAATCCCATTGAAAATGCAGTTCAAATTAGAAACATTGAAATAACATTCCAGATGATGTTAGCATACAAAATTAAGCAGTCAATTTTAGTAAGGGTGCGACTATGGAAGCGACAATCAATATCAAGTGGGATGAAAGTTTGGCCGTAGGGGTAGATGAAATTGACAACGACCACAAAGAATTAATTAACCTTTTTAACCAGCTTTATGCATCATGCTCCGCTCCTGTGGGAACGTTGATTGTCACTGAAACTGAAACGTTGGCGAGACTTCTTGAATATACCAAGCATCATTTCCAACGTGAAGAAATGCTGATGAAAAAGGAAGGCTATCCTGATTTTGCCGATCACAAAGAACTGCACGACGATCTTCTGTTGATCACCCTGAATTTTCAGGAGCAGTTACAATCAGCCGAGATTCATGAAATTACCGATGAAACGCTTGAATTCCTGCGCTCATGGATAGTGAACCATATAATGGCGGTCGACATGGAGTTCGCGAACTATTTGAAACTTAAAGCACAGCGTATGTGCTCGGAGCAAGCGTGCACAGAGGTAGCGCAGCATTAGCCAGGTGACTTTGAACATTCCGGGACGCCGCAAAATCTTATTCCAGTGTACTTGCTCGCCCGGAAAGGCAACGCGAAAAATCGCGAATAACGGCGTAAGCCAATCCAAGCCACCAATTTGCGACAGAATAATGATCGGGCTGGCGTCGGCTATGACTATTTGAGCCATGTTTCAAGAGTTTCCAAGTCTTTTTCTGCGTCTCCTGCCGTGCCTTGTACAACGGCTATACCCAATCTCGAAAGGTGCTGCATGAAGTCCACAATGGGCGTTCCCGCGACTCTTGCGGCGCGAGCCAGGGACAGGCCGCCATCGCGAAAGAGTGCCGTGGACAGCGCTACGGAAACCCCGTCTTTTGTAACATGGTTTCATCGAAATGCAGCAAAAGCGCGGAAGGGCGGTCTCTATTCATCACCACAACCATTTCTTGCTCTGCTTTGCGCAAAGCCTGCGAGGGATTGTTTTTTAGCTCCCGAACCTGAACGGCGTGCATGGCGTATTTCTCCATAAAGTTATCGCAGGAACATTGCGAGGGAACAGTATACAAGGCAGCCGCCCAAGCCAATAGGTTCGGCATGACTGACAAACCGTGGCCTATCCCCCATTTTCCGCGTGGACACGATAAAGCTGTGCCCACAGCTACCCGGCTCGTTCGGATGCCGCAGCTTGCCATGAAACAAAATATAGCGT
>JBAQYH010000901.1:0-4300 GCA_049299935.1 Methylobacter sp.
ATGTTTGAGCAATGGCAACCGCATTTAATCTGGATGGATATGCGTATGCCGGTGATGGACGGTTACGAAGCCACCGAAAAAATCAGGCAATTGGCTGGCGGCAAGGCCGTTAAAATCATCGCGCTGACCGCCAGCGCTTTTAGGGAACAACACGGCCGCATCATCAATGCAGGTTGCGATGCGGTGCTGCATAAGCCTTTTCATGTCCAGGAAATATTTGCCGCGCTGACCAGCTATCTGGAAGTTAAATTTATTTATCGGGATACGCCCGTTCTTGTGTCGCCGCCGGTCCGGGAGGCAACGGTCGAAATGCTGGGCAAGTTGCCTGCCGAGTTACGCCGGCAGCTGCACGAGGCCGCGCTGAATCTGGATACCGAAGAAACGGACGCGATTATCGCCCAAATTCGCACCCTGGCCCCCGAGGTTAGCGACGGTTTGCAGGAGCTGGCGCAGCAGTATCAATTTGAGCAGATTATTCATCTTACCGAGGCGGCGTTGCAGCAGGATTTTGTCCGCACTGAAACCGGAAGCATTTGGCCAAGCATGGCTAAGGACGAGAAATGAGGACCCCAACGATCTGGCTGCATTATACCGTCGCCGTTGCCGTAGTAATCGTTGCCGCCGGTTTACGGCTCTGGCCTTTGCAGGGGCTGGAACTGCGTATTCCGTGGGTGACGTTTTATCCGGCGGTGATGCTGTCCGGCCTTTACGGCGGGATTTTTCCCGGCGTGCTGACCACCGTGCTGTCTGTGCTGGTCATTAGCTATTGGTCGCCGACCGGCCAGCCTTTCCTCGACGATTCAGGCGACTGGCTGGGGGCTGCGGTGTTCGCCGTCAACTGCATCCTGATTGCGTCCATTACTGAAGCGATGCACCGGGCCCGCGCCCGCGCCAACCAGGCCAGGGAACAGGCCGAAGTCGCCAACCGCGCCAAGAGTGTTTTTCTGGCCAACATGAGCCATGAGTTGCGCACCCCGCTTAATGCCATTCTCGGTTTTTCCAGGCTGATGCGTACGGCTCCCGAGGCTAACCCGGAGCAGACCGAAAATTTGGACATTATCATCCGCAGCGGCGAACATTTACTGAGCTTGATTAATAACGTGCTGGATATTTCCAAGATCGAGGCGGGGCGGGTGGTGCTGGAAGAGTCAAGTACCGACTTGCATCAGCTGCTGCATGAAATCCAATCCCTGTTGAACGTGCGGGCCGTGGAAAAAGGGCTGAGTTTCACTATCGTATTGCCGGAGAACCTTCCGCGTTATGTCATTGTCGATGCCGTCAAGCTACGCCAAGTGTTGACCAATTTGGTCGGCAATGCGATCAAGTTCACTGGGCAGGGCAAGGTTGTGCTCCGCGTCGAACCCGCCGGCCGGAAAACCAGGCAAGGCGTGAGCTTGCGTTTCGTGGTCGAAGATACCGGGCTGGGCATTAGCGAGGAAAACCGCCTGCGCTTGTTCACGCCTTTTGTGCAATTGGGGCAACAAGCGCCGGTAGAGGCCGGAACGGGACTGGGACTGGCTATCAGCCGGCAGTTTGTCGAATTAATGCAGGGCACTCTTGATGTCAGCTCGATACCGGGCAAGGGGTCGGCGTTTTATTTCGAAATTCCGGTCATGTTGTCCGCCGGGCCGCAAGACGCGGCTATTCCGGTTGGCCTGCAACGTGGACAGGTTGTCGGGCTGGTGTCGGGACAACCCTGTTACCGCCTGCTGGTCGCCGAGGACCAAGCGGAAAACCGGCTGTTGCTGCATAAATTGCTGGAACCCTTGGGTTTCGAACTGCGTGACGCATTTAACGGCCAGGAAGCGCTGGCGCAATTCGAACAATGGCACCCCGATTTAATCTGGATGGATATTCGCATGCCGGTCATGGATGGCTTGGAAGCAACACGCCGCATCCGCGCAAGTTCAGCCGGTTCCGAAGTCCGGATCGTGGCGCTGACCGCCCACGCGCTGGAAGAAGAGCGTTTGGAAATCCTGAGGGCCGGTTGCGACGATTGCGTACGCAAGCCCTACCGGGAAAGCGAGATTTTCGATGCGCTGAGCAAGCATCTGCATGTTCGTTTCCTCTATGCGGAACCCGCCGAAGCGGCGACCGTCCAGGTCTCTGTGGAAGCCGGTCTGCGCAAGCTTCCGCCAAATTTGTTCAAACGATTGCATCGGGCGGTAGAGCTTTTGGATCAGGACGGCTGCACCCAGATCGCCGGGCTTATCGGCGATGTTGATTATCCGTTGGGCGCAGACCTGTGCCGCCGGGTGGAAACCTTCCAATACAAGGAATTGCTGGACATTCTGGATCGCCTGAAAAAAGAGGAATCTTTATGAATAGTGAGTACAGTCAATCGGCGTCCGTTGGCGAGATCATGGTTGTCGATGATGCCACGGAAAATCTCAAATTCTTGAAGGACGTACTGACCGAGGCCGGTTATCAGGTGCGATTGGCCAGCGATGGCGAACTTGCGCTACGTTCGGTGCAAGCCAAACCGCCGGTACTGATTCTGCTGGATATTCGCATGCCCGGCATGGACGGATTTGAAGTGTGCCGGCGGCTGAAAGCCAACGAAGCCACTCGGGCGATCCCGGTTATTTTTGCCAGCGCCCTTGCCGATACGGCGGAAAAAATCAAAGGCTTCGAGCTGGGGGCGGTAGATTATGTTACCAAGCCTCTGAACGCCCAGGAAGTCTTGATGCGGGTCGCTAACCATTTGAGTTTGTTTACCGCGCAACAGCGCCTGGAAGCCCAGAATCGCCGGCTGCGGGAAGCCGAGCTTCGCTACCGGATGGTGGCCGACTATGCCTACGATTGGGAATACTGGGCCGCCCCGGATGGCAGTTTGATCTATGTGTCGCCATCCTGCGAACGTATCTCCGGTTATAGTGCAGGGCAGTTTCTGCAAGATCCCCAGCTGCTGGTCAACATCACTCATCCGGAAGACCGGGCGTCGGTCGCTGAACACCTGCGTGTGCTGCCATCGGTCGGGCAAGCTCACCAGCAGGATTTCCGTATCATCACCCGCAACGGCGAAGAACGTTGGATCGCCCATTCATGCCAACCCATTTACGACGATGACGGAAACTATCGAGGCCGCAGGGCCAGCAACCGGGACATTACCGAGCGCAAGAAAGCTGAAGCAGAACTTGAGCAATACCGCCATCACCTGGAAAAGCTGGTCGAGGAGCGTACCGCGGCCTTGTTAATCGCCAAGGAAGCCGCCGAAGCCGCCAATATCGCCAAAAGCACCTTCATCGCCACGATGAGCCATGAATTGCGCACACCGCTAAATGCGATTCTGGGCTTTTCCGAACTGATGAGCCACGATGAAACCGCCACCGGCGCACAAAAAGAGACGCTGGCGATCATTAATCGTAGCGGGGCGCATTTGCTCAGCATGATTAACGATGTTCTGGATATTTCCAAAATTGAGGCCGGGCGTCTTGAACTGGATAGCAAGCCTTTCGATTTGATAAAATTATTGCAAGACATCGGCGATATGATCGGCGCGCGCGCAGCGAATAACCGGCTAAGTTTCAAATTGGAAATAGCCTCCGATAGTCCGCAGTATATTAAAACGGATAGCGGTAAATTACGGCAAGTGCTCGTTAGCTTATTGGACAATGCGATAAAATTCACCCAGCGGGGCGGGGTCATCCTGCGTAGTCATAGCCAATCCTTGCCTGCCGAGACGATGATGCTGCTGATCATTATCGAAGTGATCGATAGCGGCGTGGGCATACCCCAAGACCGGCAAGAGGAACTCTTTAAGCCTTTCGTGCAATTAGAGCAGGCCAATGCAGACGTAAAAGGCGCGGGGCTCGGATTAACCATGTCTAAATTATTGGTCGAACTGATGGGCGGCCGTATCAGCGTCACCAGTATTTTAGGCGCGGGATCAACGTTCAAGATCGAATTGCCGGTCTCTACAGCGACTATCGACGACATTGCGGTTGAAGAAGAGTGGCATCCGGTTAAATGCATTGCGCCGGATCAGCCGCATTGGCGCTTATTGGTTGTCGATGATAATCCCGATAATCGCTTATTGCTGGTCGCGATGCTGACGGACGTAGGTTTTGAGGTGCGCGAGGCGGAAAACGGCCAAGAAGCGGTTAGGGCGTTCGAGCAATGGCAGCCGCATTTAATCTGGATGGATATGCGTATGCCGGTGATGGACGGTTACGAAGCCGCTCGAAAGATCCGCCAACTGGCGGGCAGCGACGCCGTTAAAATCATTGCCCTGACCGCCAGCGCTTTCAGGGAACAACATAGCAGCATCATCGATGCGGGTTGCGATGCAGTGTTACAC
>JBAQYH010000902.1:0-1555 GCA_049299935.1 Methylobacter sp.
AAAATACCCTGCGACACAAATTTATGGCTGTGGCAATACGCTATTCGAGCGACTGAATCACATCGCTACCCACAATCTATTCACCGCTATTTTTGACCAATTTCTAAAAGTATTTGCACGAGTTGTCATCGAAGCAAAAGCGGAACTGGAAAAAACCTTTAGTGATTGGGACAATCATGAACCGCATTACGCGCTGTTCCTGTCTTTCCTGAAACTTTTTGACTATGCGCGCGCTGAAACCAATACCTTAACGCGACGGCATCTGGATTTTTATTACCGCGATATTCTAAAACTCAAAGAAAAACCCGCCGAACCCAGTCACGCGCATCTGTTAATAGAATTAGCCAAACACGTTGATACACATGAGATAAAAACTGACGAGCTTTTTAATGCGGGCAAAGATGATTCAGGCGCTGAGGTATTTTTTGCCAATGATCGGAGTTTTGTGGCTAATCCAGCAAAAGTGGCTGAATTAAAGACTCTTTATCGACATCAGGATGATGCCTTGCCCATCCATAAAAATCGTTTATTCGCTTCACCTGTCGCCAATTCTGCCGACGGCTTAGGGACAAAACTCACAACGGCGGATCAATCCTGGCATCCTTTCTCGAATAAAATTTATGAAAATGGCACCTTAACCGAGATTAATATGCCTAAAGCGGAGGCAGGTTTTGCCATTGCCTCGCATTATTTATGGATGGAGGAAGGTACGCGAATTATTACCGTAGAATTTTCCACGACAGCAAACATTGCCACAGAATTAAAAGATGCAATCATTTGTCTGGTGACGACCGAAAAAGGCTGGCTTGAAAAAGCAGCGACAAAATTTATTACCGAAGCGGGTGTTTTAAAATTGGAAATAACGCTTACGGCTGCTGATCCTGCGGTAACACCTTATTTGTCCAAAACTCACGGCTACGATTTTTTTACCAATCTGCCGATGTTATTAGTCAAATTGCGACATCAGGATAATCAAAACTATATTTACGCCTTACTTCAAAACACAGTTATTGAAGAAATCACTTTAACGGTGGTGGTAACAGGACTTAAATCACTCGCCGTGTCCAATGATTTTGGTTCAGTTGATATATCGAAACCATTTCAGCCATTTGGGTCGCAACCAGTCGCTGGAAATTCCATGACTTTCGGATCAAAAGAAATTTTCCAAAAAATCTGTTCAGCCAGTGCCTTACCAGCCACAACTTTAAATATAACTTGGCAAAACTTGCCTTCAGGAACAATTGGATACAAAAGACAAGGGACGCCGCCTACATCTTATATATCTTTTACGCCACTTTTAAGCATTCAATCACTTCAAGGTGGCGCATGGGACACTCTCTCAGTATCTCAAGATTTCTCAAATCCAAGCTTCTCGTTCAGCAATAGTTTTGAACCTGTTTTTCCTGAGCAGCCAGATTTTTCAAATACCGAAGTTTTTCGCGTTAATGCCCGGAATGGATTTACCCGGTTATCACTGCTGAGTGATTTTGGGCAAGCTGATTACTACGAGGATTTGCAAAAATA
Organism: Methylobacter sp.; assembly: GCA_049299935.1. GTDB lineage: Bacteria > Pseudomonadota > Gammaproteobacteria > Methylococcales > Methylomonadaceae > Methylobacter_A. The sequence continues at coordinate 1,525 of JBAQYH010000902.1, forward strand.
TTTAATAGCGCAATCTAAAGCAGTTGTTGGT
>JBAQYH010000903.1:0-3585 GCA_049299935.1 Methylobacter sp.
ATCATCACCTGTATTCGGTGCCGCATCACTGTGTCGGCGAACCGGTTGAGCTGCATGCCGGTAACAAACTGATTGAGATCTATTTTCAGGGTCAACGCATCGCCACCCATGTGCGGAAGTTCTATCCCGGCATGACCACAGAGCCAGGGCATATGCCGGAACAACATGCTCGGCATCAGCAATGGACGCCGGGACGGTTAATGAACTGGGCGCAATCGATAGGGCCTGAGGTACTGACCTGGGTCAAAGCACAATTACAGCGAAAAACCCATCCAGAACAGGCTTACCGTGTCTGTCTTGGCTTATTAAATCTCCCTCAATATCTGAAGCAATTTTTAATAGCTTTTCTGGTATGTCGGTTCTCAATGTTCAGAGCCTTCTTGTTAATAATTAAATGAAGTAAACCTAAACCGATGGTCCAGATTTGTCCGACAAGCGTCCGTCAGGTTTTTGTATGTGGAAGAAGATATTTTTAGTGACAGTTTTTTTGAAGCGTAACCCCAGCATTGAGTTATAAATTTTTCTGTTGTAACTGCTTTATTCTGCTAACAGTGTAGCAATAGCCGACTTAGCGTTACACTGCGCTATTACTTCTGCTAGTTGTAATTCATTCAATTTATGTTTGATAGCTTCAGTGCCATTGAAGTCAAACACTTGATAGTCCTTTTTGGAAAAGGTAACGATTTGGCATTTCTTAAATGGCTGATTTTCAAATGGCATTTTTGTAGAATTCAGATTTAATGGTGCAGTCCCTTCCGAACTGGGAGCATAAATCAAAAATTCACCTTTCATCGCGAGTACAGCACGATACTGATTTACAGTGGTCAAATATAAATAGCCGACTTCAACCTCTTTTTCTTTTAATCTCATTTTGTTAAATTCCTTGATTTATTTCATTTTCTTAGTGGATCGAGTAAAGGTTTCAATCCATTGTGATCAATCTCCTGCATCAGTGCCAATAACCGGCCTAGTTCACCATTAGGAAACCCTTCTCGTGCAAACCAATTAAGGTAGTGACCGGGCAAATCTGCAATGACTCGCCCTTTGTATTTACCGTAAGGCATGGCATACGTAACCAGCTTTTTTAAAGCTTCGGATTTCATCGCTAAGATCAACTCAGGAATAGATTTCGCGCAATCTATTTGTGTGTATTTCAACATCATATAAGCGGATCAAAGCCAGACTTCAACACGGACTTTAGAACGCAATAAGATGCGCTAACGCAAAACAATTCGAGGCACCCATCATAGGATGCCGAAATTAATGTCTGCAATTGCTCGATACCTGGCATTCAAATTACTTGCTTTAAGTCGTATTAACACGAGCTACCAATCGCAAGCAAAATATCCCAGTGTCAATAAAAACTGAAATGTGGTTTTCTCATTTGCCAGCTATTAGATTTTTCTAAATGCTTTTAGAAAATTGGTCTGATGATTATGAAAACGAATATGATCGGGCGAATTTAGCCGTTTTCTATTTTCGTTGAAGGCCGGTGCAATGTATCCCCACTCGGCAGTCCTTGAAAAATAAATCACGTAATCAATTTTAGACCCCTTCCATTTGTTTTCGACTTTGATCATGTCGTCACTCGACTCAACGGTTTTGACTTGGATTCGATAATAGTTGGTATCGTCGGCAACCACTAGGTCGGTTTTTTTGCAGTGATCTATCGCGGGCACGAGAACTTCCCAACCATCGCTTAAAAGCCAAGCCGTGACAAGATTTTCATAGGACAGCTGCTTATGAACAGCAAGGGATTGTTGTTTAATGTTTGAGTTTTTAATGGGCATGAGCATTACCTTTTTTAAGGGTTAATGCCGTATGACATCCGTTCTAAGCGGGGCCTTATGTATACGGTCCGAGGTGGCTAGACTGCCTATCCTCCCGGTAAACATCAAGTAACTGCTAGTAAGCAGTAATGAGTAGCAGAGGTTGCCAAACCTTACAAATCAGGAACGTCGCCTATCTTTGTATTAAGATTACTCGCAGCAATAGCTGACAGGTGATGTGATTAGCTTTTATCTTAATTTTTTGATGGTATTCTTGTCAACAATAGTTTGCAGAGTAAATGTCGGCTTCTTGTTGCCGTCCATGACGATTAAGCGGTCGATCCAAAACCCTTAACTTTTACCGACACTGTACGGAAACCAATTCCCGCCAATTCGTCGTATAAGGTTGTGAAATGCGTTCCGCCCTAAGTTTCCAGGTTTGATCGATCTGTGTGGTAGCAATAATAGGGCGATGATTTGCATATAATCGATCATAGGTGTTATCTCGGAACAACCAAATCCGAGAGTAAAATTGACGGGCTACTCACCGCAGGTCGTCCAGCTTTTAATCGGGAAACCTTTATGATATTACAAAAAGTGTTGAAGAAAACCAACGTCGTTCACTTGCGAACATCATAAACAGTTTGCTAACTACTATAGTATTGGCGTTGTCACTATCCACGTTGACTTGGGCGGGCGATAACGTTTCAGTCGCATTGCCCGAATGTACGGCAAAGTTAGAACGACGGACAGTAGAATCCAATGTGCTGATAGTACGAAGCGGATGCCCGCTATCGCTACCATCTTTATCGAAGCTATTGGAAAGTGGCTTTCAGGGGCTGTTTACCGATAACACCTTACCCATTCGAGGCATTTATCTGGGGCGGCTCTGATGGACTACCCCGAGTGGTCGCAAGACTTGGCGAAAACAACGGCGAAGTCGCCGACATGGAACTCGAAGATTGGACGTCCCACTAAAGCTGGTGAAAGCGACAATCAGCGTGTTCGTTTGCTGTTGAACGGTCAGGCCTATCCGCAGAATTTGAAGCCGTTGTTTGCAAAATATCAAGTGACGGCCTGTATAGGCGATGTAGAAAAGGTACTGGTGTTCAAAGCCAAAGATATTTGGTTCGATAAAATAGCAATACCTAACGGCATTTCAGCAGAGGCTCGATTGCCGGTCGATGCACAGATTTGGTTGAGATTGCAACCAGCATCGACCGATTGCACCGACAAGTAACTTGAAGCTGAGACAACGACCTGAATTCAAATTTAAGTAAGTGGAGACTTTGCCATGTGCGGACGCTATAACCTGACAGCCAGTTCAGAAGCCATCGTTGAGCATTTCCAATTGCTTAGGCAGGTAAAATTTCAACCCAGTTATAATATTGCCCCTGCCCAGAAAATTCTCAACGTTGTCGAACTGGACGATCAATCGCGTAAAACCGTCAATCTGTATTGGGGCCTAGTGCCTTCCTGGTCAAAAGACAGTAAAAACAGTTCGCATTTGATCAACGCTCGCATGGAAACCGTTCGCGAAAAACCGTCGTTCCGTAGTGCATTCAAGCATCGACGCTGTTTGATTCCTGCCAACGGCTTTTACGAGTGGGCGAAAAATGAAGATGGCAAGAAGGCCTTTCATATTCATCGTCAAGATCAACAACTGTTTGCCTTTGCTGGCCTATGGGAACAATGGCAACATGAAACCGAAACGCTGTATTCCTGCGCCATCATCACAACTGCGGCCACTGATTTGATGCAGCCGATACACGACAGGATGCCAGTAATCATCACGCCTGAGCATTATCATCAGTGG
>JBAQYH010000904.1:0-4317 GCA_049299935.1 Methylobacter sp.
GCCGCGCCGACGATGGCCGCCATGACCGAATCGACGTTATCCAGGGTTGCAACATGTTCCAGCGCCTTAGCGCCGGACATCACCTTGATATCCGAGATCGCGGAGTTTTTAAGTTTTTCTTCAAAGACCAGGGCCTTCTGCTCATCCACTACGACGACAACTTCGGGATGATGTTCCAGGCATTGTTCGTATAAGGCGTCAATATTGGTATTGGCCGTTAATGCGATGACTTTATACTGACTGGAATGTCTGGCCACCACATCTAAAGTACTGACGCCAATTGAGCCTGTCGCTCCGAGTATGCAAATGCCTTTCATGGGTGAATTAAGAGTATGCCGGCGTAAAAAAATGGAATGGCGGCAATCAAGCTGTCAATCCGATCCAGGATGCCACCGTGACCGGGCAGTACCGAACCGGTGTCTTTAACGCCGCGCTGACGCTTGACTACGCTAAAAAACAAATCGCCGTAAATAGAGATCAGTACGGTTAATGTGGACAACATGACAAAATCCGATGCTACCATCCACGGGAAACCGTAAATCAGGCTTAAAACAACTGCGCACACGGCACCGGCTATTAAAGCACCGTACATGCCTTGAACCGTCTTGCCTGGGCTGATTTCAGGGGCCAATTTGGTTTTACCGAATTTCTTTCCGGCAAAATAAGCGGTAATATCCGCAGCCCAAATTAAAATCAGGAAATACAAGGTCAGTTCCGAACCGTAAAAAGACCTTAACCGGGTCAAAAACATCCACATTGCCAATAGGACAAGCCAACCGATTAATGCCTTATACCTAACCCTCAATTCCAATTTCAAAACGCCTGTCGGTGTGTTCCTGATTAATATCATGGTCAATATCCAGAACAACACCGGCGCTATAACCAGCCACTCCAAAGCGCCCGAATAATCCCTGACATCAGGCCAATCCAACACTTGAGCCGCCACTTCTAAAAACTGCGTCCAAAAATGCAGCCATAACATCGGCAGAATCAACATCAACAAAAATAATCCGCGTTTAACCGACGAATTAATGCCGACCAGACTTGTCCACTCCCATGCCGCCAAAAGCGTGACTAGCCCTACAAGCAATGAAAAATACTCCAAAGGTAGCTGAAAAACAGCAAGCACAACCAGAGGAACCAGAATTAATGCGGTAATAATTCGCTGTAGTAACATTTTGATTATTATTAGATGAAGTTGGAAGTAAGTGTTAGTTTTCGGTAAAAGTATTGCAGGGAGTGATCTCTCGGCCCGCCTTATTTTAAAGTGATTGATTTATCAAGCAGTTGCTCTCCGGTATGGCCAAAGCGCCTTTGCCGGCCTTTAAAGCTCTTGATAGCCTCTTCAAGCGAATTCTGATCGAAATCAGGCCATAATGTTTCGGTAAAATACAGTTCTGTATAAGCGAGTTGCCATAACAAAAAATTGCTAACGCGTTGTTCGCCGCCGGTCCTGATAAACAAATCGGGTTCGGGCAAATCCGCGGTTGATAAATACTGATTAACCAACTGCTCATTGATATCCTGATTGTCCAATTCTCCGGCAGCGATTTTCCCCGCAACTGTCCGGAACGCCTGGCACATATCCCAGCGCCCCCCATAATTTGCTGCGATAACCAGCGTCAAGGCATCATTGTCTTTAGTCTGTTCCTCTCCTTCGGCCATTTTAGCCTGCAACTTGTCGGAGAAAGCTGTTCTATCGCCAATAAATCGTAAGCGGATATTGTTACGATCAAGCTTGTTGATTTCTCGTTGCAGGGTCGCCATAAACAGCCCCATCAACAATGACACTTCTTCTTCCGGGCGACGCCAGTTTTCACTGCTGAAAGCGAACAAGGTCAAAACCTCAATCTCTTGTTTGGCGCAGTACTCTACAATTTTTCGAACCGCTTTGACCCCGGCCTGATGGCCGATGGCTCGCGGCATAAACCTCTTCTGAGCCCAACGCCCATTACCATCCATGATAATGGCGATGTGGCGCGGATTGTTATTTGTCCCCATCAGGGCGCTTGCTGATTCCAAACTGTTACAGTCATCCGTTGGCATTGTTTAAATCCCAATTACATTGACAGCAAATCAGCTTCTTTTGCTTCCAGCAATTTCTCAACGTCTTTTACAAACTGGTCGGTCAATTTTTGAATTTTTTCTTCAGCCGCACGCGCCTCATCTTCGGAAACCATTTTTTCCTTTAAGGCCTCCTTGATCGCTGAATTGGCATCGCGACGGATATTCCTGATCGCAACACGGCCATTCTCTGCCTCATTTTTGACGACTTTAACCAGGCTGCGGCGACGCTCTTCTGTCAGCGGCGGCAGCGGAATACGGATAGTCATGCCGTTGGTTGCAGGATTTAAACCCAGATCAGACTTTAAAATAGCCTTTTCAATAGCTTGTACCATACCCTTTTCCCAGGGCGTAATGGTCAAAGTACGCGCGTCTTCGACCGCGATGTTGGCAACCTGAGACAATGAAGACTCGGTTCCATAGTATGTAACGTTAATTTGGTCCAATAAGCTGGGGTGAGCCCGGCCCGTTCTTATTTTTGAGAATTCATGTTTTAACGCTTCAATACTTTTACTCATACGAGTCGAAGCATCCTGTTGAATATCACTAATCATTATCTGTTCCTCGTTGAATAAGGGATCCTATTTCTTCGCCCATCATCAGTTTCATTACTGCACCTTTCTCAAAAATATTCATCACCCGCATCGGCATATTATTATCCCGGCATAATACCAACGCCGTGGTATCCATCACATTCAGCCGCTGATCAAGCGCTTCATCGTAAGTTAATCGCGGATAAAATTTAGCATTCTTGTCTTTTTGCGGATCGGCAGAATAAACGCCTTTAACTTTAGTAGCCTTAATCATCAATTCGGCGTTGATCTCAATCGCCCTGAGGCTGGCAGCCGAATCGGTAGTAAAAAAAGGATTACCGGTTCCCGCTGCAAAAATAACAACCCGGCCTTTTTCTAAATGTCTGACAGCCCTGCGACGAATATAATCTTCACAAACCTGGTTGATTTTCAACGCGGACATCACCCTGACTTGCTGTCCGTGGGCTTCCAGCGCATCTTGCATGGCCAAGGCATTGATTACGGTAGCCAGCATCCCCATTTGGTCGCTGGTTACCCTATCCAATCCTTCCGAAGCTTTTTCCGCTCCACGCAATATATTACCGCCACCGATAACCAAACCAATCTGAAGGCCGGCATCGCATAACTCTTTAATCTCGGTTGCAAGACGTTTAACAATATCTGCATCAATACTGCCACCTGTCTCACTCATTAAAGCTTCACCGCTTAACTTAAGCAAAATTCTCTGGCAAATCAATTTAGTCATTTTAATTATCGGGGGCTAGTATTTATTGTCGATGTGTATTCCAAGGCGATTAGCCGCGGAATAAATTAATTACCTCTAACTTGCGCCATAACCTCTTCGGCAAAGTTTTCTTCTTTCTTTTCAATTCCCTCGCCCACTTCTAAACGGGCAAAACGAATAACGCTGTTGCCTTTAGAGGCAAGCAGTTTGCCGATAGTAACTTTGTCATCCTTAATGAAAGGCTGGCCCACCAAGGTGACTTCGGCCAAAAACTTACTAATGCGGCCTACGACCATTTTCTCAATAATGTCTGCCGGTTTTCCGCTTTCAGCAGCTTGAGCCGAGAAAATCTCTTTTTCTTTTTCAATCAGTTCCGCAGGTACTTGCTCTTCGGAAACACAAGTCGGTTTGCTCGCTGCAATATGCATGGCAATATCTTTGCCTAATTCGTCATCAGCCTTAGCTAATTCAACGATTACGCCGATTTTTTTGCCGTGTAAATAACAGGCTGTACCGCCCGTAGCAGTATGGTATTTTTGGAATCTTCTGATAGTAATATTTTCGCCCAACTTGGCAATCAGGCCGCGACGAACTTCGTCTACGATAGTGCCGTCAGCCAACTTCATTGCCAGCAGTTGCTCTTCTGTTTCAACATCGGAAATCAACAAAGCTGCCGTGACATTATTGACGAAATTTACGAAATCATCAGCCTTGGCAACGAAATCGGTCTCGCAATTCACATCGGCAATTGCCACAGTTTTTCCGTCATCACTGACTTTGACGCCAATGATGCCTTCGGCAGCAATGCGGTCTGATTTTTTATCGGCCTTAGCTAAACCGGACTTGCGCATATTTTCAATGGCCAGTTCCATGTCGCCATTCGTTTCAACTAACGCTTTTTTACACTCCATCATGCCGGAGCCGGTTCTTTCACGCAGTTCTTTCACCATTGCTGCACTAATAGTATTACTCATTCTTTGTCTTTCCTCATTATTC
>JBAQYH010000905.1:0-4369 GCA_049299935.1 Methylobacter sp.
GGATTAGCGGATGATTATACCAAACATGCCGGTCTCGTAGGGTCCGCATAGCGCACCTCACCATGGCTAATTGCTCCGCGCCGTCAAGCGCACCATATCATTCATCACGCCTTCCAAGCCGCCGTAAACGTTCAGCGTATTGATACGGCCGGTGATTTTTTCCAATATTTCCAACTCTTTCAAGCGCAACAACACGGGGTTGCCTTCCATGACTTTCGCGGTGTTATGCAAAGAGCGCGTTGCCTGGGTTTCTTCCTGGCGCTTGATTAAATTCGCTTCGGCGAGTTTTTGCGCCTCAACCACTTGGGTCAAAATCGCCTTCATTTCACCGGGCAAGACAATATCGCGCGCACCGACGGTTTTTACTTCGATACCGTAAACAGCCGCTTTTTCGGCAACGATGGCTAATACCTGTGTGTTCAAGGAGTTTTTATCGGCCAACAACTCATCCAATGTTTGCGTGCTGACAACCGTGCGCAACGCCAGTTGCAATTCGCGATACAAATAATCCTTGGCATCGGCCAACTCGGCTTTAACCAGTTCAGCATGTTTAATCTGCCAGGTTGACGACAAATTCACCCGCAAACTCACGCGATCTTTCGTCAGAATTTCCTGACCGTTGACTTCCATGTTTTGCAATCGGCTATCGAATAAGGCCACGGTGATATTGCGATTAAACCGCCACCAAACATGCGTTCCCGACTTTAGTGTTGCGACCGTTTCTCCGTCCACCGTCAAAAAACCCAGATGATTTTCCGGCACTGTCGCTACGACTATCGCAGTCAAAGCAGCGCGGCGTAACATGTCTTCTTTGGCATTCGCCAATAAGGCCGCCAGTTTTTTGGGTACGGTAAAGTCCTGGCTAATGTCCAGCTTGTCTACGCGTATCTCCTGCTGAGTTTTCCAATAAGAGCCGCGTTGTCCGGGAGCTTTTATGTCTTTTAACACATTATTTTGATAAACCAGACCGACTTCCTGCTCGCCTGTTTCCCATTGCGTCATCGCCTCGGCGAACGCATCCGGATGTAATTGCGCCAAATGCAGCAGGTCTTTATCAATCTCTTCCTGCAAGGTATTGGTCAGCGTGACTACCTGAACTTGGTATTGATCGAACCAATCCCAAATTCTATAGACACCGGCGGGTAATATTTTTAGAAATTGCTGTTCTTTGAACAACAGCCCTTTTTGCGTTTCCGCGATAATTATTTTTTTGATTAAACGCATTGCTATCTCCTTAAAATAAAGTGATAAAGCCTCCGCACAGCCACCGGCTCTAAGCCTTATGGCGAGCGGGCAAACCCACGCTTGCTGTTTGCGCACCCGTCAGACCCGGCCCAAAGGCAGTGTCCGTGCTGATGTCCAACGGCCGTGACGTGAGGCAGATAAACCGCATCCGACTGCACGCAACCGCCGCCTTCAATCGGGAGGCCCTATCTGATGCCCTTTCGGGCTTTGCTTTTTCAAGCTACCTTGGAAGGGTAGTTTCACTAGCCGGATTCGAACCGGCTACAGACTGATTAAGAATCAGTTGCTCTACCTGGATGAGCTATAGTGAAGCTGCCAGTTGGATTCGAACCAACGACCTACCGATAGTCTCGGTTGCTCTACCTGACTGAGCTATGGCAGCGTTATTTGACACCGTCTCAACACCGATACGCAGATGGCCTACAAGGTTTGCGTCAGTCAGGCGTTTTGAACCTGAACCGCAGGTGTTGTTGGTATGTCAAATTCTTTTTCAGACCTTCCAGGTTTTTAAAACCTGGAAGGTCTAAGTTCGGTTTTATCCTTTTACACAAACCACTTGTTTTAAAACTTTATACGATGTGCTAACAAAGGAAGCACATCGTTCGGGATTGATATGCTTCGTAAACTTAGCCCACCCTATCTTGCTGCGCTTTAATCTCCACTTGTTCTTTTTCTAGCTGAGAGATGCTTTCGACTAACCATTTTTTTAACAGATTCCCTTCTTTGATTGTTTGATCATAAATACCATTAGGGATTAGATATGTGGGGTCGTGAGGCAATAGTTTGTCTGCGTAGAAAAAGGTTACTGAAAGCATAAACCAATGCCAAAGTTCAATATGTATAATGCAATATTATGCAATTGAAAAAATATCTGGAACGCCAATCATGCCAAGAACGTATTCATTTCCTTCGCCTAATCGACGCTCTCCCATCGTTTTTCTGTTTGGATGAGTCGCGGTGCAAAAGAAGTTATAGAGCTTCTTTAAATCTTCTAAAGGCTCTCCCATCGGATGCTTTGACAGATGTTTTCGCACAACGCCATTTGGAATTTCTCTCCCCTTCTGCCATTTAGCAGCCCAATTTTCATCTAACAGACAAAGATTGAGTAAAGATAACGACTCATAGGCACGACGGGCAAGAGGGTAAGCAACTATAAGCTTTCCGCCTGCAATTAAATCTCTACTCTCATATAGAAAATCGAATACATCAGCCGTCAAGTCGCGAACTACTTTATCTTGTGTATTAGCTGGTTCGATGTGACCTAATAAGCACGTCAGACGTGAAACCAATCGTGCATATTTATCCGTAACCTCTATGTATGGACGGAACATTTTGCTAAGCTCCTGAGAACGTTTAGCAGCAAAAACTGGACGTTGCTCGAATAATCTATCAGCTTCTTCTGGTGAGAATGGCAATGTCATAAGCTTCCTCAATAATTAATATTACGTCAATATAAATCAATAACTTATATTTATTTCACTTCATTTAAAAGTTTAATTTTGCTTTTAATGACCTAGGCGATTTTAAATCCTCTGAAGTCATTGTTTAACCTTTGACACACACCACCTGTTTCAACGTATGCACAATCTCAACCAAATCCGCCTGCGCCGCCATGACCGCATCAATGGGCTTGTAGGCTGAAGGCGTTTCATCAATCACTTCTTGATCCTTACGGCATTCCACGCCTGCCGTGGCTTGAATGTGCTCGGCTAAAGACACCAGTTTTTTCGCTTGGGTGCGCGACATCACCCGCCCTGCGCCGTGGCTGCAACTGCAAAAACTTTCTTCATTGCCCAATCCGCGCACAATGAAGGATTTGGCGCCCATGCTGCCGGGAATAATCCCCATCTCACCCAGCTTTGCGCTGACCGCGCCTTTCCGGGTAACCAGCACATTTTTATCGTAATGATGTTCACGGCTGATGTAGTTGTGATGACAGTTAACCGCTTCCAGCTCTGCGCTAAACGGTACCGGCAACACGTCCCGCATTGCGCTTAACACGTTGTTCATCATGATTACCCGATTGGCCAGCGCAAAATCCTGCGCCCAGCCCACCGCTTCCAGATAGTTTTTAAAATGCTCGCTGCCTTCGGGAATGTAGGCCAAATCTTTATCGGGCAGATGGATAAACCAGCGCTCCATATCTTTTTTAGCCAGCTCGATAAAGTGCGTGCCGATCCGGTTGCCGACTCCGCGCGAGCCGCTATGCAGCATCACCCACACCGCATCGGCCTCATCCAGGCAAATCTCGATAAAATGGTTACCGGTTCCCAAGGTACCCAAATGATTCAGGTTGTTGGTGTTTTTCAAGCACGGATGTTTTTCGCACAAGCGTTGAAAACCCTCGCTTAGCGGCAGCCATGCTTGCACAACGTCTTCAGGCGCTTGCCCCCAGCTACCGGTATCGCGGCCTTTAAAATTGGCGACACGGCCATGCGGCACACGTTTTTCAATCTCGCTACGTAACGCGGTCAACGAATCCGGCAGTTGCGCGGCGGTTAAGCTGGTTTTGTTCGCCATCATGCCGCAGCCTAAATCCACACCCACCGCAGCGGGAATCACCGCGCCGACGGTAGGAATGACGCTGCCGATCGTCGCACCCTTGCCCAGATGGACATCGGGCATTACCGCGATCCATTTGTGAATAAACGGCAGCCCGGCGATATTAAGCAATTGTTGCCTGGAGTTTTCATCAAAGCTTACGCCGCGTGTCCATGCCTTAACAGGGTAGTGGCCTTGTTCGTGTAAGACTTCATAGGAGCTGGTCATGATTGATTCCTTGAGTTTGTTTACTAACGATTTGTATAGAGCAAGCCCTGTGCCAAAGCGACTGACTGCCCTTTATTCCGGGGGATTGCGCTTAAATTGCCCGGCGAGAGTGGATTTACAGCGCCCAAGAGGCTAAACTCAGGGTAAATTTTTTATCGGTATAGATATGGGATTATCGAAATGGATACAGTCATCATAGGCATTTTAGGGTCTCGCCTGGATCACGGCGGCTTGGGTGGAAGACGGCACCAACGTTGGCGGCCCAGCATCTCGCTGTTGATGCACGACAACCTGCCAGTCGATGAGTTTGTGTTGATTTATCATGCCGATGAACAACAGCTCGCCACCTTGACGC
>JBAQYH010000906.1:0-7921 GCA_049299935.1 Methylobacter sp.
GTACTGAGCAGAGCGCCGCCAAATCGCTGCACCGGTAAATTGGTCATCGCAAATAAATGATTGAACACAATGCCGTAATGCTCGTGCAGATGTTGTTTGTAAGTGAACTCTAATGCCCGTTGTTCAGGCGGCAACGTCGCGCCTTGCGGATTGAAAACCAGGTTTAATTGAAGCCCGGTACTGGCGAGGCCGTAACCCAGCTCGTTTAAACGTTGCAAAGCCTTGATGCTCGCGTTAAACGTCCCCTTACCGCGTTGCTTGTCGACGTTGTCTTTAAGATAACAGGGTAATGAGGCGACGATTTCAACCTGCTTTTCTGCCAGAAACCCGGCCATCTCATCAAAACCCTTTTCCAGCAGAATGACCAGATTGCAACGGTCGATAACCTTTATACCGCGATCCCGGGCCTGGGTTACCAGATAGCGAAAATGCGGATTCATTTCCGGCGCACCGCCGGTAAGATCCAGGGTATGAATCGTATGTTTATCGATAAAATCCAACACCTGATCGATGGTGGTTTTATCCATTAATTCGGTGCGTTTAGGCCCGGCATTGACATGACAATGGGTGCAGCTCAGGTTGCATAAATACCCCAGATTGACTTGTAGAATTTCCAGTTTGTTGCGCGTAATGGCAGGAAAATCGGAGTTTTTTAAATATGGTAGCGAATCAATCATAGTGTCATACCCAATACTCATTATCCTTGTGTAAGCACAACAAATCTACACAGCACGTCATTCCGGCAGGGATTGCCGGAATCCAGGAGCCATGGATGGCAGCGCCGGAACCAGTACCGATTTTTAGTCACACGGAATTACTTTTAATCTATTTTTACATCCTTGTATTCTGGATCCCGGCAATCCCTGCCGGGATGACGATCACTACATAGGATGGAGTGCCCTTTTCTAATAAGCACAATCCAAAGCCGTACATAGTATTTCACGCTATATCCGCCAAATTCCCCTTAGTTTCCAGCCACACTCGCCTGTCTTGTGAGCGTTTTTTAGCCAGCAATAAATCCAGCTGACCGTTGGTGTCGTCATCTTCAGCTATCGTCAGCTGCACTAACCTGCGGGTGTCCGGGTTCATGGTAGTTTCCCGAAGCTGGCTGGGATTCATCTCGCCCAAACCTTTAAAGCGCTGCACATTGATCTGGCCTTTGAGTTTTTCGGCGGCGATACGATCCAGCACGCCTAGTCTTTCGGCTTCGTCCAGCGCATAAAACACCCGTTTGCCGACATCGATCCGGTACAACGGCGGCATCGCGACAAACACGTGCCCGGCTTCCACCAGCGACTTGAAATGCTGATAAAACAACGCGCAGATCAGGGTGGCAATATGGTTGCCGTCCGAATCCGCATCGGCCAGGATGCACACCTTGCCGTAGCGCAGGTTCTGCAAATCGGAAGAACCCGGCTCTATGCCCAAGGCCACCGCAATATCATGAACTTCCTGCGAAGCCATCACCTGATTGGATTCAACTTCCCAGGTATTCAAAATCTTGCCACGCAACGGCATAATCGCCTGAAAATCCCGCTCCCGCGCCTGTTTGGCCGAACCGCCGGCCGAGTCCCCTTCGACCAAAAACAATTCGGTACGGGATAAATCCTGCGCCGAACAATCGGCCAATTTGCCCGGCAATGCGGGGCCTGAGGTAATTTTTTTACGGATGATTTTCTTATTGGAACGCAGCCGCTTTTGCGCGCTGGAAATAATCACTTCGGCGATTTTCTCGCCTTCTGCCGGGTTCTGGTTTAGCCACAGGCTGAAGCTGTCTTTCGCCACGCCGGACACAAAGGCCACGCATTCTCGGGAACTTAAGCGCTCCTTTGTTTGCCCTGAAAACTGCGGGTCTTCCAGTTTCACCGACAGCACAAAATGGCAGTTTTCCCAGACATCTTCCGGGGCGACTTTAACGCCGCGCGGCAGGATATTCCTGATGTCGCAAAACTCGCGCATCGCTTCGGTCAGCCCTGCCCGCAGGCCGTTGACATGGGTACCGCCTTGCGCGGTCGGCACTAGGTTCACGTAACTTTCGGCCAGCACTTCCGCAGGATTTTCAATCGCCCAAACGATGCCCCATTCAACGGCTTCATGATTTGCGGCCATGCTGCCCATAAACGGCTGCTCCGGGCAATAATCAATATCGCCGATGCGGTCGAGCAAATATTCTTTCAGGCCGTCCTGATAGCACCAGAAATACTCTTCGTCGGTTTGATCGACTTTCAGGGATATTTTCAAGCCCGGACACAAAACCGCCTTGGCGCGCAACACATGCTTAAGCTTTAAGACCGATACCTTATTGGAGTCGAAATATTTTTCATTCGGCCAGAACCGGACGGTTGTTCCGGTATTGTTTTTGCCGACTGTACCGGTCTCGGTCAGTCCGGTTTGTTTTTCGCCGTCGGCAAACTCCATGCGGTAAACCTTGCCGTTTCTTTTGACTTCAACCTCCAGCTATGCCGACAACGCGTTGACGACAGAAACGCCCACGCCATGCAAGCCGCCGGAAAACTGGTAATTTTTATTGGAGAATTTTCCGCCCGCATGCAGTTGGGTCAAAATCACCTCGACGCCGGGAATGCCTTGCTCCGGGTGTATATCGACCGGCATACCCCGGCCATTATCGCTGACCAGCACCGAGCCGTCCTTATACAAGACCACATCGATAGCCGTAGCATGGCCCGCCATCGCCTCATCGACGCTGTTATCGACGACTTCCTGCACCAAATGGTTGGGCCTTGTGGTGTCCGTGTACATGCCGGGGCGCTTTCGTACCGGCTCCAGTCCGCTTAAAACTTCAATTGCCGACGCGTTATATTCGTTGTTCATACTTCCTAATCACTCACAATTCAATTTCATATATAATGCCAAGTCAGCTATACATCGTATCATTAAAAATATTTTTATCTCATGCCGAAAAAGAAAACCCCGACTTTATTCGAAGATTCCCTCGCGGAACTTGAGCAGTTGGTTAGCCAGCTTGAACAAGGCGATATTTCGCTGGAAGAATCCTTAAAGTCATTTGAGCGCGGGGTCAACCTGACCCGCACCTGTCAAAAAGCCCTGCAAGAGGCCGAGCAGAAAGTTCAAATCCTGATTGAAAAAAACGGCACTCAAACCCTGGAGCCATTTACCGATGAGTAATGCGTTAAAAGACTATCTTGATTTTTGTCAAAACCGTGTGGAAAGAGCTCTGGATGCTCGCCTTCCCGGCGAAAACATCCTGCCGCAAAAGCTGCACCGGGCGATGCGCTACAGCACATTGGACGGCGGCAAACGCATGCGTCCGATGCTGACCTATTGCACCGGAAAAACGCTGGGAATAGCCCCGGAAGCCCTGGATGGCCCGGCTTGCGCTGTTGAATTCATCCACGTTTATTCTTTGATCCATGACGATCTTCCTGCTATGGACGACGACGACCTCAGACGCGGCAAAGCCACCTGCCATGTCGCTTTCGATGAAGCGACCGCTATTTTAACCGGTGATGCGTTGCAGGCTTTGGCTTTTGAAATACTGGCCAATGATCCCAGCATTACCGCAAGCGCAGAAGGCCGTTTGAAAATGATCGTTGCGTTAACCAAAGCCAGCGGTTCGCAAGGCATGGTCGGCGGTCAGGCTATCGATCTGGAATCCGTCGGAACCAGCTTGACCCTGCCTGAGCTGGAAAACATGCATATCCATAAAACCGGCGCATTGATCCGTGCCAGCGTTAATATGGCGACGCTGGCGAAAGCCGATATAGACCCGGCTGTCGCCAAGAAACTGGATAATTACGCCAAGTGCATCGGCTTATCGTTCCAGGTTAAGGATGACATTCTCGACGAAGAAAGCGATACCGCAACATTGGGCAAAACCCAAGGTAAAGATCAGGACAACAACAAACCCACCTACCCTGCGCTGTTAGGTCTGGCCGGAGCCAAACAAAAAGCCCAGGAGCTGCACGAACAAGCGCTGGACAACCTGAGCATTTTCGGCAGCGAAGCCGATTTATTACGCGATTTGTCGCTTTATATCATTCAGAGGGATCATTAGTTTTTACCACGATCGACTTGCATGGATGCAGGAGCAATTGCCGAGAACACAGAGAACATGAAGCTTTAATATGTTGAATTAACAAAGCTATTTTCTTCGTGTTCTTCGTGCCCTCTGTGGTGAATAATTTTTCACCTGATTTAGATAATACCTTCACAGTCTCTTCGCATTCCGCAATGCTCCGACATTGCAAAATCAAGGAAAGTTATTGCCGGTTTATTGGCATACAAGCCAAAAACAGCTATATGACGATACGCTAACGCAATGTCGCAAAAAGATATTTTTAAAACGGCACTGTTTATGCTGGGTACTTGATGAGTTTAGTTTGACTATATTTTGGGGAGAAACGGTCATGACAACACAAAACACAAACACAGCAGACTCATCCTGGACGGTGTTTATCGAAATCTTAAGCGATGAGTTCACCGCAAAAACCGGATTTGGCGTGTATGCCCATATCACGCCGGTGGATGTCAATCAGGCTTACCAACAATATCAATTGCGCAATGCGCCGATGCGACTATTCGTCCGTGAATATGTCAGGCACTATATCTAACGCTATTTTTGCTCAATGAATTTCATCCAACGCAAGCGGTTGGCGTTGCTGACCACGGTCACGGAGGACAGCGCCATAGCCGCACCGGCTATCATCGGGTTTAACAACACGCCGAATAGCGGATACAACAAACCGGCCGCAACCGGGATGCTGACGGTGTTATAGAAAAATGCGCCGACCAGGTTTTGTTTGATATTGATGACCGTCGCCTTCGACAATTCAATGGCTTCAGGCACTTTCAATAGGGAGCCTTGCAAAATAACCACGTCGGCACTTTCAATGGCGACATCGGTTCCGGTGCCGATCGCAAAACCGACATCGGCCTGCGCCAATGCAGGCGCATCATTAATACCGTCGCCGACCATGCCGACGATTTCACCGGCTTGTTGCAGTTCCTTAACCACCACGGCTTTATCTTGAGGCAGTACCTGCGCCCGCAGTTCGGAAATACCCGCTTGTTCGGCAATGGCGTGAGCGGTTATCGGATTGTCCCCGGTCACCATGATGATGCGTACGCCTTGATTTTTCAGCAGTTGCACCGCGTGCGCCGAATCCTTTTTAATCGGATCGGAAACGGCGATGATGCCGGCAATTTTATTGTCTACGGCAAGCAGCATCGGCGTTTGCCCTAAAGCCGACAACTCTTCCAAGCGATTGTTATAACGGGTGAAGCTAATGCCTTGCTCATCCATCAACGCCTTGTTGCCGAACAACACGCGCCGCTCATTAATCATCGCCATCACCCCATGACCTGCGACAGCGGCAAACTGTTTAACTTTGTCCAGTTTTATTTGGCGTTGTTCCGCGGCCGACAAAATGGCCGCCGCCAGCGGGTGTTCCGAACCCGATTCAATACTCGCCGCCCATTGCAGCAACTGTTCTTCGCTGCTGTCGCCGATGGCTTCAACGGTCGAAACAGTCGGTTTGCCTTCAGTTACCGTGCCGGTTTTATCGAGTATCAGGCAGGTTAATTTACCGGCCATTTGCAGGGCCTCGCCCTTACGAATCAGGATCCCTGACTGGGCGGCACGGCCCACCGCCACCATCACCGAAATGGGAGTAGCCAAACCCAGGGCGCAGGGACAGGCGATAACCAACACGGTCATGGACGTAACAAAGGCGTAACCCAATGAAGGATCAGGCCCAAAAGCGTACCAAACCAAAAAAGTCAGCACTGAAAACGCGACCACGGCCGGTACAAAGACGCTGGAAATTTTATCGGCCAAACGGGCGATTTCGGGTTTACTGCTTTGCGCCTGCCGGACGCTTTTAATGATCTGCGCCAGTGCGGTATCGCGGCCGATACGGGTTGCGGTAAACAAAAAACTGCCGGTCTGGTTCATGGTTCCGGCAACTACTTCGGAACCCGCTATTTTTTCTACCGGCAGCGATTCACCGGTCAGCATAGACTCATCAACCGTGGAGTGCCCTTCCAACAACACGCCGTCAACAGCGATTTTCTCGCCGGGCCTGACTCTTAAGGTTTCGCCCAACCCCACTTCTTCGATAGCAACATCCATTTCCTCGCCATTCCTGATCACGCGTGCCGTCCGCGGCTGCAAGCCGATCAGCTGACGAATGGCGCTGGAGGTTTTTCCTCTGGCCAGGGTTTCCAAGCCGGAACCCAGGTTGATAAAAGCCAGAATCATCACAGCGGCTTCAAAGTAGGCATGTTTCGCCAGGGACGGCAGGGTTTCGTAATAATCGATAACAATGCAGGAATAGAGCCACGCCGAACCTGTGCCCAGGGCAATCAGGGTATCCATGTTAGCCTGTCCCAGCGTTAACGACTTGTACGCACCGCTGTAAAAATGCCAGCCTGAATAGATCAGGATGCTTAAGGTGATCAGGGCAATTTCCGGCCAGATCCATAGACCGGTTGCCGACCCGATTTCCGGCAACCAGCCAAAATGTTCGGCTAGCATCAGCGACACACCGAAGATTGCAGCGACAGCCGCTTTCTTCATCAGCTGACGGTAGCGTTGCAACTCTTGTCGTTCCTGTTCGGATGGATCTTCAAAACCCTCCATCACTGCCGCATCGTAACCGGCTGCTTTAACGGCCTGCGTTAGCAGTTCAGGGTCGGCATGGCCTTTAACCACGGCGGAATGATCGGCAAAATTAACGCTGACCGAGGTGACGCCGTCAACTGCCGCCAACGCGCCCTCAACGACGCTGACGCATCCTGCGCAACTCATGCCTAAAATGGATAACCGCAAATCCCCCCCGTCCCCCTTTTCCAAAGGGGGAGTTTGCAGCCCCTCCTTCGCAGAGTCGGATCGTGAAGTTATAACTTCCTCTTTAGAAAAGGAGGATTGCGGAGAAGCCAGTCTCCCCCCTTTGAAAAAGGGGGGTTGGGGGGGATTTGTATTCATAAAGCCGCCTTACGCATTACTGCGTGTCTACGGTAAAGCCCGCATCAATAATAGCCTCTGTAATAACATCCAGGCTGGTTTTTCCAGCATCGAATTCAACGTTAACGGCCTTGTCTTTGCTCGATGCATTAACCGACAACACGCCTTCAATGGCTTTCAGCTTACTCGCCACATTGGCTTCACAACCGCCACACTTCATGCCGGTAACGGTTAACGATACAGATTCAGTCATTTCAATCCCCTTTTGCGCATTGCAACGTTTCTAAAGTAATGCCCATATCATACTCGACTGAAAGCCGATAATCATGGTATAAAACCTATCTTATATGTAGGATTATGCGGCTCCTACAAATATTTAAATTTAACACCTCAAGTAATTAAAATGGCAGACATTATAATCGGGCGGCAACAGATCTTTGATCAGACACTAAATATTTACGCCTACGAACTCCTTTTCAGGGGCGATGATTTTGACCTGAACCAAAAGGACGGAGCCACACAAGCAACCAACCAAGTCATTACCGATACTATTTTAGAACTTGGACTAAATACCATCGTAGGACCGCATAAAGCCTTCATTAATTTTACGACGCAAAACATCCTGGACAAAACGCCTTTACACCTCCCTAAAGACCGGATTGTTATTGAAGTGCTCGAAAATGTTGAAATCGATTCAAGAGTCGTCGCCAACTTAAAGGAACTGTCAGATCTGGGCTATATCATTGCACTGGATGACTTTGTCTTTTCCGATGAATGGACGCCGCTGGTGGAATTTGCCGACATTATCAAACTGGATGTTCTGGAAATGGGCGAGTCCAAGACGCGGGACCTGATCAAACGCCTCGCGCCTTATAACGTACAGCTGCTCGCAGAAAAAGTAGAAACCTACGCTGAATATCAATACCTCCTCGAATTGGGTTGCAATTATTTTCAAGGTTTCTTTTTCAACAAACC
>JBAQYH010000907.1:0-2777 GCA_049299935.1 Methylobacter sp.
CGTCGCGTTTTAAAACGGCATCCAGATGCTGTTCCTGGTAGTGGCGCAGCAACAGTATTTGCTGGCTGTGATAAGCCATCACCCGAACATCCAGGTCATCGGGCCATTGCGCTTCGGCCAAATAGCGAGCCAATTTGATGCACGGCGGGATATTGGCGACGCGCACCACGCCGAATGAAACCCGCTTGCCGCTGTGCGGATCGGGTCTGGCATGGCGGTGATGAAGCATGACGGCGGCTTGTTGTATGGCCGTAAAAAATTTAGCATCGCCGGGTTCGGTTTTATCCAGCGCGACGATTTCGGCTTTCCGCCGAACGGCTTGCTTGTTTAATTTCAGCCGCCGTTTGTCGGTAAATGCCTGATGAGCGGCCCGGTAAACCGTCCGGTCGGCGCTTGGTTCGCTGTGTTTTAAGGTCTCAATTTGAGCCGCGAACTCGTCGATCCACGCGCAACCGATGCGGCTGCCGACATCGCGGGTTTTGGCAAACAACCGCCAGCCTTCCTGGTAGGCATTGAAATAGCCTTCCGCCAAATCCGGCGGGATGGTTGCCGAGGAGATCATCACTTTCCTTCCCAACATACCGGCCAGATGAATCAGGCGGCCTATTGCAATAAGGTCGGTTCCGTCAAAATCGTCGATTTCATCAATCACCAAGTCGGAAGACATCAGCCGCAAACAAGGCAAAATATAGCGCCCGCCGCGTGTGGTTTCGGTGGCGGCCATCAGGTGGTCGATGGTGCAGGCCAGCACCGGCGCGTATAAGAATTTTTGTTTACGTTCGTCAATCTTCCCACTTCTATCTGTCCATACGGTGCTTAACGCGCTTAAGGTGTTATCGGGTATGGCAAAATCAATTGCGTTGTCTTCCCATAGCTCTTCCGCCGATTCCGAGCCGCCGTGCTGTTCATCCGCATCCTCTTGTTGTTTGCGGCTTTGCGTATGCAGCTCCAGTATTGCCCGCGAGCCGATCAGCACCGCCAGTTCGGATTCGTCCAGGCCGATCCGGTTACGGTATTCATCGCCGGTCTGCAAGGTCAAGGTGCGCAAGCCGAGCGCCAATGCGTAACGCAGGCTGTCGCCGTCCTTGGACAGAACCTGCATGATTTTGGCATTAGCCAGGGTTTTGCCGCAGCCGGTGCCGGCCATGTTGACGGCGAAAAAACCGTACCGTTGTTCGGTTAAAGCCTCTTGTGTCTTCCAGGCTTTGATTTTGGCTACCGTGTTGTCCTGCCACTGGAAGCGTTTATCCGCGCTTTTTTGTTTCAGGCGTTTCACGTCGTAAACGGCGGGAGGATCGTCTTCAAATGCGGGCAGAAGATGGGTTGTGGTCAGCGCGTTTTTGGCAACGCCCAGCAAATGCTCATCCAGTTTTTGCTTGAGCTGTTTGGTTTTTCCGTCGGTATTGGCATACAGCGCCAGATTGCTGTTCCAGGCAATGTCGGCCGGTTGCGAGGAATAATGATGATCGCCCAGCATCAGCGCGAGGCGGGCATGCTGCAAAACCACGCGCCAACTGCCGTCGGCCATTGCCTGTTCAAGACTCGGCAGGCAGGCCAGCAATTTGGCCGACCATTTTTGCAGTTGCTTAAGCCAGGGTTTCGACCGATTGGGTAAACCCTGTGGAAACTGAAAACACTTTTGGGTATCCGCATCGTTTCGATAACCCCACTCTGCTGTAATCCGCTTAAGCGTTTTTTGTAAATCCTTGGCCGGTTCGTCGCGCCAGTTGTCCGTATCAAGCCAATTGATCGGCAGTTTATGATGAGTGACGACCAACCAGGCCACTAAACCGGCGGCCTCAGGCAAATCCGTCATGGGATTTTTACTTGAATTTGAGGCCTTAAATACCGATTCGTCTATATCGCCGCCAGCCAAACGTTTAAGCCATTCGGCATCTTTTTGTTCGCCGTTAATCAGCGCAGCCAGCAGCACCAGCGATACCCATTCATGGCGCAACGGGTCGGAGATAGCGCGGTTTGCATTGTCCGGCTTTAGTTTGTCCTGGAAACATGCGGACGCCTTGCCCCAGTCGTGAAACAGCGCCGCCATTGCGGTCAAGGCTTTAATCAGAGGCAGGTAATGCCAGTCGTTTTCCCACCGGCCGTCTTTCTGCATGACCCGGCATTTTTCCAGGTAATAAATATTGGCTCGCTTGGAATGCAATATGGCTTTCAAATCGGTTAATTGATCCATTTTTCATCTCTTCGCATGATTAACCGAAAAATCAATGGGTATTTGCTTGCCGCAGGAAAGGGCTTAGCCCGCCTACGCCTGTCCTGAGCTTGCCGAAGGGCGTCGCAGAAACGCCTGTTCCCGCTTAGGCTCAAACAGGCTTATTCCGACTGCGCGGCTGTTTTACAACTGGTTTGAAACGCTATTACGCTTTTGCACTACCTTCCTCTGCCGCTCTGCGATACCAATAAGCGGCTTGGGTATGATCCTGCACCACGCCTTGGCCGGCTTGGAATTTAAGCGCCAGATTGTATTGCGCGTTTGCATTGCCTTGTTCAGCCGCCTTGCTATACCAGGAAACCGCTTCGGCATAGTTCTGTGTGACATATTGGCCCTGGTCATACATAAGGCCTAAATTGAACTGAGCCTTTGCGTGACCTTGTTCTGCCAATTGCCGGTAAAGAGAAAAGGCTTCTGCATGCCGCCCCCGATCGTTCAGGTCATATGCATGCTGAAACATCGCTTCACTATCCATGCTTGATGGCGGTGGCTGCGTGTCTTGTTGCTGCTGCTGTTTCGTTTCTTTGCCGGTATCGTTGAACGG
>JBAQYH010000908.1:0-1844 GCA_049299935.1 Methylobacter sp.
GGACAGGACAGGCATGCTGTCCATGTTCAACTCCGTCAGGGTTTTTTCGACCAGCTGGTCTTTGTCCTTGTTGCTGACTATCAGGTCGACGCCCAGTAAAGACGCGGCCTCGTCTTCATTCAAGGTCGCATAACAGCCGCTGACCACGAGCTTGGCTTGAGGATTATCGCGATGGATACGGCGGATCAGCTGGCGCGATTTTCTGGCGGCATCCTGGGTCACCGCGCAGGAATTAATGACAATTAGATGGGCAGCTTCGGCCTGCTTGGTGATTTGATGGCCGGATTTTTGAAAAGCCTGAGCCCAGGTTTCCAGTTCGGCTTCGTTAAGGCGGCAGCCGAGAGTTTTAAGGTGAACTTTCATTAAGGAGTAACAACAGTTAGAAAAAATAGAACGCAGATAAAAAAGAACACCACAGAGAACACGGAGGACACGGAGTCACGGCAGGGTACGCTGTGCGTACCTTTAAAAACTTATTGTAAAAATCAGGTACGCATAGCGTACCCTACAAAATCGAAGACATAGCTTAAGCATAAAACTCCGTGTCCTCCGTGCTCTCTGTGGTGAACTTCGTCGGCTATCAGCCAAAGAACCAATAGGCAACCGCTATCGACGCAACAATGCCCGCAACGTCGGCTATTATCCCACAGGCGGCGGCATGGCGGATATGTTTGATGCCGACCGAGCCGAAGTAAATCGCCAACACATAAAAGGTGGTTTCGGTGCTGCCTTGCACGATCGACGACAGGCGCCCGGCAAACGAATCCGCGCCCATAGTTTTCATAGTATCGATCATCATCGCCCTGGCTCCGCTGCCGCTGAACGGCTTCATCAACGCGGTCGGTAGCGCATCGACAAAACGGTCGTCAAGCATGAAGTAATGCACGACTAAACGCGCCAAATCGGCCAGCAAATCCAGCGCGCCGCTGGCCCTGAATACGCCGATCGCAACCAGCATCGCGACCAGATACGGGATGATCGTGGTGGCGGTATGAAAGCCTTCTTTGGCGCCTTCTATGAAGGCCTCGTAGGCGTTAATCTCCTTGTTGATCGCGCCGAGAATGAAGGTGATGACCAGCGAGAACAGGATGAAGTTACTGATAATCGCGGATTGCTCAAGCATCTGCTGTTGCGGCAGGCTGGAAAAATACGCCAGTATGCCGCCGACGACCAGCGTAAAGCCGCCCAGATAAGCCATGATCACCTTATCCAGCAGGTTGATTTTTTGCACATAGGCAACGGTAAACAAGCCTACCATCGTGCCCACATAGGTGGCTATCAGGATCGGGATGAACACGTCGGTCGGATTGGCAGCCCCCAGTTGGGCGCGGTAGGTGAAAATCGTCACCGGAAACAGCGTAACGCCCGCGGTGTTGATGACCAGGAACAGGATTTGCGCATCGCTGGCGGTTTCAGGATGGGGATTCAGCGTTTGCAGTTCCTGCATCGCCTTGATGCCCAACGGCGTTGCGGCATTGTCCAGCCCCAGCGCATTGGCGGAAATATTCATCACGATTGCGCCTAAAGCCGGATGGCCTTTGGGGACGTCGGGCATTAACCGGCTGAATAACGGCGTGAGGCCTTGGGTCAATAACAGGATAAAACCGCTCTTTTCGCCGATGCGCATAATGCCCAGCCATAAGGCCAGTACGCCGGTCAGGCCCAGGGATATTTCAAAAGCCGATTTCGATAACGCAAACATGGCTTCCATGATTTGCGCAAAAACTTGCTGGTCGCCCAAGAAAACCAGTTTGAACAGCGCGGTGCAAAAGGCGGCGAGAAAAAAACTGATCCAGATGATGTTTAGCACGGTAGATGAAATTGATGTTATGTAATAGTTAGGG
>JBAQYH010000909.1:0-1660 GCA_049299935.1 Methylobacter sp.
CCATGCCTATTTGTGCGCGAATATTGCGCGATCCTTTCCTGGATCGCGTTCCTTCGGAACCCGCTTCGCGGTCCAAATTTGTTCCAGACAAATTAGTCATTGTATGTCTCCCGATGCGGCTTGCTCCGTGGAAATCCCCCCTACCCCCCTTTGCAAAAGGGGGGAGGATGAGTGAACATTGACTTCCATCGATGAAAACACTCCAGAATACTCCCCTGAGGCAGATAAAGTCTCCTCACTCCCCCCCTTTGCAAAAGGGGGGTTAGGGGGGATTTGTTCTTCCAGCCAATCGACTTTGCTGATCTTGCGCACAATCACAAACTCGTCGCGATTGGAGCCGACCGTGCCGTAATAGTTAAAGCCGTAGCTTTGCTGGGCGTAACCGCCGATCATGTGCGTGGGTTTAAGCGTCGCACGGGTGACCGAGTTATGGATGCCGCCACGCATACCGGTCATTTCCGAACCCGGCGTATTAACAATCTTCTCCTGCGCGTGATACATCATGCACATGCCTTCCGGGACGCGCTGACTGACGACCGCCCTGGCGACCAGCGCACCGTTGACGTTATAGGCTTCTACCCAATCGTTGTCCTTAATGCCGACTTTCGCCGCATCGATTTCACCCATCCACACAATCGGCCCGCCGCGCGACAAAGTCAGCATCAGCAGATTATCGTTATAGGTGCTGTGTATGCCCCACTTCTGATGCGGGGTGATGAAGTTCAACACCAGTTCGTCATTGCCGTTGGGCTTTTGGCCCAGAATCGGCGCAATGGAGCGGGTATCGACCGGCGGCTTGTAGACGCACAAGGTTTCGCCGAACGCCCGCATCCAGCTGTGATCCTGGTAAAACTGCTGGCGGCCGGTCAGCGTGCGCCAGGGAATCCGCTCGTGGACATTGGTGTAACAGGCGTTGTAGCAGACTTGCTCGGATTCCAAACCGCTCCAGGTCGGCGACGAGATGATCTTGCGCGGCTGCGCCTGCACATCGCGGAAACGGATTTTGTCGTCTTCGCGCGGCAACGCCAGATGGGTATGATCCCGCCCGGTGATTTTGCTTAAGGCTTCCCAGGCTTTAACCGCGACATGGCCGTTGGTTTCAGGCGCCAGCATCAAAATGACTTCGGTCGCATCAATATCGGATTCGATGCGCGGCAGGCCTTTGCTGATGCCTTCATCGGTCACCAGCCGGTTCAGTTCGCCCAGTTGCTTGACTTCGGTCTCGGTGTTCCACGCTATGCCTTTACCGCCATTGCCGACTTTGCTCATCAACGGCCCCAGCGAAGTGAACATCTTATAGGTGTTCGGGTAGTCACGCTCAACCACGACCAGCGTCGGCATGGTTTTACCCGGAATCGGCTCGCATTGCTTCTTTTTCCAGTCCTTGACGTCGAACGGCTGAGCCAGCTCTGCCGGTGTGTCATGCAGGATCGGCACGGCGACTATGTCCTTTTCCAATCCTAAATGGCCGACGGTCAGTTCCGAGAATTTCTTGGCGATGCCTTTATAAATATCCCAATCGGAGCGCGATTCCCACGCAGGATCAACAGCCTTGGACAACGGATGGATGAACGGGTGCATATCCGAGGTATTCAGGTCGTTTTTCTCGTACCAGGTTGCAGTCGGCAGAATAATGTCCGAATACAGGCAAGTCGTGGAC
>JBAQYH010000910.1:0-4868 GCA_049299935.1 Methylobacter sp.
GTTTTGCTTTAATAAGGCCAGCAACTCAAAAATAACGCGGTGCGGCGCCGCTAAATCGACCGCCGTTGCCTGCGTCTGTTTGCTGAGCTTATAACCTTGCTCGTCAACAATAACGGGGACGTGCATATAACGGGGTGTAGCAAGCCCCAGCAGTTGCTGGAGGTAGATCTGCTTGGGTGTTGCATCCAGCAAATCAAAACCCCGGACGATATGGTTAACGCGTTGCCGGTCATCGTCAATGACCACGGCAAATTGATAGGCGATAATCCGGTCTTTGCGCTTCACGACAAAATCGCCGTCTTGCTCGGCGAGGTTATGGGAAACCCGGCCTTGCAGCTCATCCTGGAAAGCAATGATGCGGTTATCGGTTTTAACCCGCAGTGCATGAGGGCCATCAGGTAGCGTTTGCCGGTCCCGGCAAATGCCGGGATAAATATCGGGCTGCGCCCGCCCTCTATCGCTGGCGGTCAGCGTTTTTCGGCTGCATGTGCACGGGTAGACCAGTTTGTTTCTTTGCAGGTCGTTGATCATATCGTTATAAACGTCGATATGGCGGCTTTGGTAATAAACCTCACCGTCCCAATGCAAACCAAAAACCTCCAGGTTTTTTAAGATGGCATCGGCAGAGCCTTTTACGTTTCTGGGGGTATCGAGGTCGTCAATGCGCAACAGCCACAGACCTTGTTGTGAGCGTGCTTGAAGAAAGCCGGCAAGAGCCGTGTAAAGGGAACCGAGGTGTAAAGGGCCGGTGGGCGAAGGTGCAAACCGGCCGATGGTAGGCTGTTTATCCAGATTTAACCCATTTGTTTTTCGCGAATTTCATCGAGTGTTTTGCAGTCGATGCACAGGCTGGCAGTGGGTCTGGCTTCCAGGCGGCGTATGCCGATTTCAATGCCGCAAGACTCACAATAACCATAATCCCCTGATTCAATTTCTTTAAGGGATTCATCAATTTTCTTGATTAACCGACGTTCGCGATCACGGGTCCTTAATTCCAGACTGAATTCCGATTCCTGGGACGCTCGATCGTTAGGATCAGGAAAATTAGAGGCATCATCCTGCATGTGATGCACGGTGCGATCTACTTCGTGCATTAATTCAGCTTTCCAGTTTTTAAGAATATTCTCAAAATGCTCCAATTGATCGGCATTCATGTATTCTTCGCCTTCTTTTTCTTGATAAGGCTTAAAACTGAAAGGTGATGCGCCAGTTTTAGAACTTTCGGTCATCCATTAACTCCTAAGACAAGATTAAATAAAACCGCGCATTTTTAGCAGAATAGCAACCGGATAGCAAGGTTTATTGGTATGATCTGACGCTTTTGTGATTACTGTCAATATTATGAGCTTACAACCGGCAACGCGGATTCAGGGGATTTCACCCTTTTATGTAATGGAGCTGCTGCGGCGCGCAAAACAATTGGAGGCGCAGGGCAAGGATGTCATTCATATGGAGATCGGCGAACCTGATTTTGCTACGCCACAGGCCATTGTCGATGCAGGCGTCAGACAACTTAAAACCGGTGAGGTGAAATACACCCCGGCTGCGGGATTGCCCGAGCTGCGCGAAAAGATTTCCGAGTTTTACCGGCAGCGTTATTCGGTGACGGTGAACAAGGAGCGTATTTTTGTAACGCCTGGGGCCTCCGGGGCGTTTTTATTAGCGCTAGGGGTCAGCCTTAATCCTGGAGAAGAACTGCTGATGGCCGACCCCTGTTATCCCTGTAACAGCAACTTTGTTGAATTGTTTGCCGGCAAAACCAAAACCATTCCGGTCGATGCCGCAAGCCGTTACCAGCTGACCGCCGAACTTATCAAACAGCATTGGACTGAATCCACTAAAGGCGCGTTGATTGCATCGCCGTCAAATCCTACCGGCACGCTCATTGCTGCCGATCAATTAAAACAGGCCGTTCACACCGTTAACGGGTTGGGCGGCTGCTTTTATTCCGACGAGATTTACCATGGTCTGGTTTATGGCGAAAATGCCGCAACGGCCCTGGCATTCAGTGACAATGTGTTTGTGATCAACAGTTTTTCCAAATATTTCGGCATGACCGGCTGGCGCGTCGGCTGGTTGATAGTGCCGGAAGCGTTTATCGATGCCACCGAGAAACTGGCGCAAAATATATTCATTGCCACAGCGACCCATTCGCAATATGCCGCATTAGCTGCTTTTGATCGGCACACGCTGTCCGAGCTTGAGCTTAGACGTGCCGAATTTGAAAAGCGGCGCGATTTTCTTTATGAGGCATTACTGCACCTGGGCTTTGAAATCCCGATCAAGCCGGACGGCGCATTTTATATTTACGCCAACTGTTCCAAATTTACCGATGACAGTTATCAATTCGCCCTGGATTTGTTGGAGGCTGAAGGGGTTGCCGTTACGCCGGGGAAAGATTTCGGGACAAATGAGGCTAATCACTACATCCGTTTTGCTTATACGACATCCATAGATAGAATGTCGATTGCAATGCAACGTTTAGAAAAATTTATTACCCGAGGATAACCATGCCCGTAAAACAAATATCAGCGACTGAGCTACAAACCAAAATTCAAAATGAACCGAACCTGTTTTTGCTGGATGTCAGGGAAACCAATGAGTTTGAATACGCCCGGATAGAAAACAGCGTTTTAATTCCGCTTAATCAAATTCCTCAAAGACTGGCTGAGCTGAATCCGCAACAGGAAATGGTAGTGATTTGCCATCATGGCGTGCGCAGCCGGCAAGCCTGCATGTACCTTGTTAATTCAGGATTTGAGCATGTAACAAATTTGGCAGGCGGAATCGATGCCTGGTCTTGCGATTGCGATAGTTCGGTGCCGCGATATTAGGCAAACGGCAACGCATCAGGCGTTAAACCCGCCTGATGCGTTTAGAGGTTTATTTAAAACCGTCTTGCTTAAACTTCTCCAGCCGCCTTTTGAAGCCTTTCTTGTCAAACAGATAATATAAAAGCACCAGTAAAAGCGGCCAAAACATAAAGGCCAACAGTTTAAAACCCGTTCCAATATCCATAGCTCCCCCTCGTTTTGCTCTATATTCGATTATTTGTAACTACTCAGCAGCTAGAAAATTCTTATTTTGGTGCGGTTTAGCCCCCTCTCCTGATGGAGAGGGCTTTTACGCATCACGCTGAGTAGTTACGATTATTTAAACTTAATAATACCGATTGATTTATGCTGCCGGCGAAGATTAACAGAAAAGCCCAGCTTACCGCTTGGTTTTTTGATCCGGCTCATTCGCCAGCATCTCCAATGCCAGCTGCGCCATGTTTTTGGAACCTCCGCCCTGCCCTAGCTGCTGTTTAACCTGGGCCAGGTTTTCGCGCATTTGATCGGCATAGGCTTTATCGGTCAGGATTCGCATCACTTCGGCAGACAGGTTTTCGGCTGTCGCATCGTGCTGAATCAGTTCTTTGACGATGCTTTTACCCGACACGATATTCGGCAGGCCTATAAAAGGCGTATTCACCAGCCATCTGCCCAGCCAATAGGTTAATGATGAAAGCTTGTAGGCGATGACCATCGGCACGGTCAACAAGGCGATTTCCAAGGTTGCGGTGCCTGAGGTCGTCATCACGGCGTCGCAGCACTGAATCACGTCGTAAGGCTGGTTTTTTATTACCGTAATGGTTAGCGGCGAACGGCGAAGATACTCCTCAAGCAACGTATCGCTGATCGAGTCGGCTTGCGGCAAGATAAACCGGCATCCGGGCAAGCCGGCCTGCACCTTTTCGGCGGCGGCCAGCATGACCGGCAACATGCGCTTGATTTCGTTGGCGCGGCTGCCGGGCAATAAGCCGACTACCGGTTGGTTTTTATCCAGCCCGAAACGGGCTAAATCCCCGTCTTTACTGCGCTGGGCATGGACTTTATCTACCGAAGGATGCCCCACGTAGCGCACCGGCACATTTTCCGCATCGTAATAAGCCGTCTCGAACGGGAAGATCACCGCCATCATGTCGATGACTTTGCCGTAGGCCACTACCCGGCCCGGCCGCCATGCCCACACTTGGGGACTGACGTAAAACAAGACTTTAATGCCCTGCTGTTTGGCGTAACGTGCCAGTTTAAAATTGAATTCCTTGTAGTCTACGCAAACCAGCAGGTCGGGACGCTCGGTTGCGACCAATTGTTGCATCAATTTCAGCGCACGGCGGATTTCGGCATAATGTTTGATGACTTCAACCACGCCGATGACGGCGATATTGGCGGAGTCATAGCGGATATCGATACCTGCCTGGGCCATTTTGCTGCCGCCCATGCCGAGGCCGCGTATGTCCGGTTGCTGTTTTTTCAGCTCAAGAAACATGTTGGCGGCGTGCTGATCCCCGGATGATTCTCCGGCGCTGAATAGAATTTTCAAGGGTTTCTGTTGGGACATGGGGATGGGCTGTTTAAAGTATCAACTAAGCATAGTGATTAATTCACCACGAAGGCACGAAGATCACGAAGTTCCGCTCGTTCCCAAGCTCCTGCTTGGGAATGCGGCGAACGAAGCTCCAGCTTAGCGAAACGGGAAGCTGGAGCTTCCAGTACTGCGTTCCCAAGCTAGAGCTTGGGAACGAGCGAAATGCTGGATTAGCTAAAGTACGCCTTGCACTCCAGCAGTTTTACGCCGTCAAAACATCCCGAATAACCGCCACAATTTCCCTGATCGAGTCATCCTCAAGGAACGGGCAAATCGGCAATGACATGCAGTTGGCCGCAACAAATTCGGTCACCGGCAAACTGACGGACGCATATTCTTCTTTAAACACATTCTGCCGGTGCAAAGGCACGGGATAATAAACGGCGCAGGCGATTTGTTTTTCCTGCAAGGCTTTCATCACCTCGTCGCGGCGGTCGCACAGCACGGTGTACTGG
>JBAQYH010000911.1:0-2265 GCA_049299935.1 Methylobacter sp.
GAAATAACTTGAGTAAGTTGCCAAAAGCCGGAGTGCAGGCTTCGCCTGCCAGCGCAAGCAAAGCTTGCACTCCCGCTGTAAATCTACAACGCGAGTTGTTCAAATTATTTCATGCTCATTCCTTAGCTTAAACTTTTTTTGAAATCCGCTTAAATCCGTATCATCCGTGTTCTATTATCAAATTGAGGGCAAATGAAATCCAAAAAGACCGCCCTGACTCAGGGCTTTATCCGTTGCCATGATTGCGGCTGTTTATCGAAACGGACCGGCAAAAACAGACTTTGCCCGTTATGCGGCGGCCGCTTGCACCCACGGCTCCCCAACAGTTTCCAACGCACCGCCGCATTGCTGTTGAGCGCCGGCTGCTTGTATATTCCGGCCAATATTTTTCCGATCATGACCGTCACTCGCCTAGGAGCCGGTGAGCCGCACACTATTATCGGCGGCATTATTGCATTAATGAAAGGCGGCATGATGCCCATAGCCCTGCTGGTTCTGGTTGCCAGCATACTGGTACCCTTGTTGAAACTGCTGGGGCTCAGCTTGTTGTTAGTCAATGTTCATTACCGGTGGCAAACCCATGCAAAAAAATGGACTATCATGTACCGTATCATTGCTTTTGTAGGCCGCTGGTCGATGCTGGATATTTTTATGATTTCAATTCTGGTGTCCTTGGTTGACATGGGCGGTGTGGCGCAGATTATCGCCGGGCCTGCGGCAACGGCATTTGCGGCGGTCGTGGTGTTAACAATGTTTGCCGCCAAAAGTTTCGATCCACGATTAATATGGGATAACCAGCGCTAAAATGAACGACTTTATCGACCCTGATGCATCAGAAGTGACCATCAATAAAAAAACCGAATTGCCTCTGGTATGGTTTTTACCCTTAATCGCCCTGCTGGTCAGCGGCTGGCTGATCGCCAAATCCATCAATGAAAAAGGCCCGGTTATCACAATCAGTTTTCCTACCGCGGAAGGCCTGGAAGTAGACAAAACCAAAATCAAATACCTGAATGTAGAAATCGGCAAAGTCACCGCGATCTCCATCAGCGACGATTTAAAAACCATTTTGGTTACCGCGCAAATGAACAGCACTGCGGCCGATTATTTGAAGCAAAACACCAGCTTCTGGGTGGTGCGACCCCAAGTAGGATTGGGCGGCATTTCAGGGCTGGGAACACTGCTCTCGGGGCCTTATATCGCGATCAAGCCGGGCGATGGTTCCAGAGAACATCATTTTACCGGGCTAACTACCCCGCCCCTGTTGAAAAGCAACGCCGAAGGCACCCATTACATTCTGGAAACCAATAACCTGGGTTCCATGAAACCGGGAACCCCGATCAATTTTCACGGCATAACCGTCGGTGAAGTGCTCAGCCACAAGTTATCCGACGAAGCCGACGCGATACGCTTAACCGTTTTTATCAACAAACCGTATGACCAGTTCGTCAGAAAAAACACCCGTTTCTGGATAGACAGCGGCGTCGATCTATCCGCCGGCGCCGATGGTTTTAAAGTCAGGACCGGACCGTTGATTTCCTTGTTAAGCGGCGGCATTGCCTTCCGGGCCTCTGCCGAGGATACAATTGAAAATATCCAGCCTGAAAACAGTATTTTTCCACTGTACGACACTTATACGTTATCGACCCAGATTGTTTATCAAAACACTTTAAAATACGTCATGTATTTCAACGGCTCGGTACGCGGCTTAACCGTAGGCGCACCGGTGCAAATACGCGGCATTCCGATCGGCAAGGTCACCGACATCAATCTGGAACTGGACAAGAAGACCGCCGAAATCCACATCCCGGTCACCGTGGAATTGGAGCCGGAACGCATCAGGGAAATCAATAACGAAAACAACATCAGCGATAAAGATATTATGGCGCAGTTGATTAATAAGGGCCTGCGCGCGCAATTGCAGACCGGCAGCCTGCTGACCGGGCAACTGCTGGTCGATCTTGATTTTCACCCGAAAAGCAAAATTGTGTTAAGCGACAATCAGAGCGTCTACCCTGAGTTTCCCACCACCGCCAGCTCACTGGATCAATTTACCCATTCCGCCAACATCATCATGGATAAAGTCGCCAAACTGCCGCTGGAGGACTTGACGGCCGAAGCCAACAAAACCCTGCAAACGTTACAAGGCACATCCAAGGCGGCAACCGGCATGCTGACCACCGCTCAAAGTACGCTTGATACCGCCGACAAAACCATGAGTTCGGCACACCAGGTATTAAGCATTCTGGAACCCGGCTCTACCAC
>JBAQYH010000912.1:0-1740 GCA_049299935.1 Methylobacter sp.
TTGGTATGGAAAAGATGTAGGGATTCCAATGCTTGTGGCATTGGCAACGGCGGGTGTGTTTAAATGTATTGCCAGTGGTGAATTCTCATCGCAATGGATGTCGGTTTTAATTTTGAGCCTGATATCCACTGTTACGCTCGGTGTGACGGTTATTATGACACCGACAACCAGGAACTTCGTTTTCAACCAACTGATGAAATTAAAACTGACGTATGGAAGCTGAATTTAATAATAAACACTTCCAAACAAATAATATTCCCACTGTAAGCATCGGCATGCCTGTGTATAATGGTGAGCGCTATATCAAGGAAGCCCTCAATTCATTACTGGCGCAGTCTTTCAAAGATTTTGAATTGATTATTTCTGACAATGCTTCTACGGATAACACTGAAATTATTTGCCGGGCATATACCAATCACGATGCGCGCATTAGATATGTGAGACAATCTGAAAATAAGGGGGCTGTTGCGAATTTTCAATTTGTGCTTGATGAGGCTAAAGGAAAGTATTTTATGTGGGCAGCGCATGACGATGTCTGGGACACACGATGGATAGAAACGCTGCTAACGATCGCAGAAAGAAGTCAGTGCTTGGCTTATGGTTTTGTTCAGTCGATTGACCGCAACGGTAGATCAATTAATCATCCAGCCAATAAACGCAAATTTGAATTTTCCGGTAACCGGTTTATCAGGCGGTGGGAATATTTTATCGCCCCGGATTTTTGTGGAAAAGCCAACCCGATATACGGGATTATACCGCTCAAAACCCTCAGGGACATAGGCATTTCAGCGCTGGATGCCAAAGTCAATGGCAGTGACATGATTTTTCTGTATGGGCTTTTAAACAGCATGGAAATCAGACACGGCGGCAACGTTTTTCTTTATAAGAGGATTCTCTGCGAATCAGCCGGCGGAGAGATCGCTGCGAAGAGCAACAGTTCCTCACGGATTGTTTCAGCTTTGAGAAATGTTTTAGGGTGGTCGCTGCTGATGGAATATGTTAAGCGCAGTACGATACTGGAATCGTTGTGTTTGTTTCTAAGTTATCCTTTTTGTGTTTCGCGGTCTATTGCACATATAATCAAGCGTTTAATGATGTTATGAATATTTTACTGGATTTTCAATATTGTCGTTTTCCGGAAAGATGAGGATGCGAATTTTGCTGACCGGTTCGACTGGTTTGGTCGGACGGAACTTTCTGGAGCATCCCGATATCGGATGCTTTGACCTGCTTTTGCCGACTCACTCGGAGCTGGATTTACTCGCCTACCCGGCAGTGAGGAACTATCTGTTGAGGGAAAAGCCGGATATCGTCATTCATGCCGCTGGAAAGGTCGGCGGCATTCAGGCCAATATGCGGCAGCCGGTTTCATTTCTTCTGGCAAACATGGACATGGGACGCAACATTGTCTGGGCTTCCCGTCAGTCTGGCGTCAAAAGATTGATCAATCTGGGCAGCTCCTGTATGTACCCTGTAGCCGCTCCCAATCCGCTCCTGGAGGAACAGATCCTTTCGGGCAAACTTGAACCGACCAATGAAGGGTACGCGCTGGCCAAGATAGCCGTCGCCCGTCTGTGCGAGTACATAAACCAGGAAAATCATGAGTATAATTACAAGACGCTGATCCCCTGCAATCTTTACGGCCGCTGGGACAAATTTGATCCAACGGATTCCCACCTTATCGCTGCTGTTATTCATAAGATCCACCAGGCAAAGCTGGCCGGTCAGATGGAGGTGGAT
>JBAQYH010000913.1:0-6082 GCA_049299935.1 Methylobacter sp.
GCTCTCATGTTCATCTTGGGAAACCGAGCGCATTTGGGCGATGAAATTCCGGTACGGCTGCACAACCGGCAATTGTTCGGCCCGGCCGCTAAGCAACAGCCGGATTTCCGACAAAATAAGCTGTAGCGTCTGGTGATCGTTCACTAAATGATGATTGAGCATCGCCAACCAGCATTCTTCCGATTCGCTGTCTTTAATCACATAACCGGCCAACAGCGGCGCTTGCTGTAGCTCCATCCTGAACTGCCGGGGATCGGTATGTTCCAGCAAGCGCTGTTTTATCCGGTCTTTGGCTGCCGGAGCCAGCTCCTCAACCGGCAGCACGGCATGGCGATGCACGACCTGAACCGGCTGCGGCAAACCGTTCCAGCGCATGGAACTGCGCAATATGTCGTGCCGGTCGATCACCGTCTGCAATGCGCCAAGAAACGCATCCAGGCGCGTACGGTTGTCGAACACGATGATGGAGCGGGTGATGTACGGATCGCCCTGGGTTTCCAGCAGGTGATGGAACAGGATGCCTTCCTGCAACGGCGCCAGCGGATAAATATCCTGGATACCGGCCGCGCCCTCCTCCACGCTATCGGCAATCAGGTCGATCTCGTCCTGGGTCAGGCTGACCAGCGGCAGCATATCGGGCGTTATTTTAGGCGCCGCCGTATGCCCTTCGATAACCATGCCGTTCCTGAGCGCGGCCAGCAAATCCTGCTTATGGGCTTTCAATTTTCCCATTAACTCCTGATCCATCGCGCCTTGCGGCGCGCGGACGACGAGTTCGCCGTCAAGCTCGCTGACGACGATATTTTTTTCCTGCATGGATGCAAAGACTTGCTGCAAACTCATATCCGAAACTCCTCAATAACCGGGTTGCTTAACGACTGGCCGAAATAATCGGGTATTAAATTGGGCGGCATTGCCAAAGCGGGGCTATGGCCCTGGCTATCGCCGATGACTGCCGCCAACGAGCTCAGTACCGGATTGGCGAATACCGCTCGGGCTTCCAGCGCCCAACCTTCCCGGCGCAGGTGTTCGACCAACGAAAGCGCCATCAGCGAATGGCCGCCCAACTCGAAGAAATGATCGTTGCGGCCGACCCGTTCCAGTTCCAGCAGCTCCTGCCAAATGAGGGCCAGCGCCGTTTCTATCGGCCCTTGCGGCGCTTCGTAGCTGTGGCTGATCACCGCGTCCGCATCGGGCACCGGCAGCGCTCCGCGATCCAGCTTGCCGTTGGCTGTCAGCGGCAAGGCCGGCAAAACGACAAAGGCGCCGGGCAGCATGTAATCGGGCAGGGTCGCGGCCAAATCGGCGCGAAGATCGGCAAGCGACAGCTCGCTGCTGTTGTCTTTAGTCAAGTAAGCCACCAGCCGCTTATCGCCATGGCCGTCTTCGCGGGCGATCACAACCGCCTCCCTGACCCCGGCACTCGCACTCAGCCTACTTTCAATCTCGCCCAGCTCGATCCTAAAACCGCGAATCTTGACCTGGAAGTCGTTGCGGCCCAGGTAATCGATAGCACCATCCGCCAACCGGCGGCCCAGGTCGCCGGTTTTGTACATGCGGGCAGACTTTCGGAAAGGATCGGGCACAAAGCGCTCCGCGGTCAGCTCCGGCCTGTTCAGATAGCCGCGGCCGACCGCAATGCCGCCGATATAAATCTCGCCGCTAACGCCTAACGGCACGGGTTCCAGCCAGGGATCGAGAATATAGATAGCGGTATTGGCAATCGCATGGCCGATAGGGACGATCCCCGGATTCTCATCGTTCCGGCAGCGCCACGCAGTGACATCGACCGCCGCTTCGGTCGGGCCGTATAAATTATGCAGTTCGACGGCAGGCAGGCAGTTTTGCGCGCGCACTTGCAGCGCGTGCGGCAAGGCTTCGCCGCTGCACAGTATCCGGCGCAGGGACCGGCATTTCTCCGCATCGATATGCTCCAAAAATACCTGTAGCATCGACGGCACAAAATGCAGCGTGGTGATGACGGCCTGTTCGATCAAATCCATCAGGTATTGCGGCTCCTGGTGGCCTTTGGGTTTCGCCAGGACTAATCCTGCTCCCGCCAGCAGTGGTAAAAAGAACTCCCATACCGACACGTCGAAACTGAACGGGGTCTTTTGCAGCACCCGGTCGGCGCCGGTCAGGCGGTATTCGCTTTGCGCCCATAAGAGGCGGTTGACCACGCCGCCGTGCTGGTTCATCGCCCCTTTGGGCCATCCCGTCGAACCGGAGGTGTAAATCACATAGGCCAGATGGCTGGGCGTCAGGCCGAGCGCGACCGGATCGGGATTATGCCCGGGCTGTCTGTCGATAGCGCGGATGCTCTCCCGATCGTCCAGCACGATCACCGGCATCTGTCCTTCATCCGCCGCAGGCAAACGCGCTAACAAACCGGTTTGGGTAATCAGCGCCGCCGGAGAACAATCGCCGAACATATATTCCAAACGTTCGGACGGATAATCGGGATCGAGCGGCACATAAGCCGCTCCGGCTTTAAGAACAGCCAATAAACCGGCCACCATCTCGAAACCGCGCTCCAGGCAAATTGCGACGCGGTCTTCGCAGCGTACGCCCAAGGCCCGCAAATGGTGGGCCAAGCGATTGGCGCGGCGGTTCAGCTGGTCGTAACCGATGGTTTGGCCTTCATAAACCAACGCGCAGGCTTCAGGCGTTTTCTCGGCTTGCTGCTCGAACAGGCGATGGATCAACTGCTCGGAACCATAATCGATTGCGGTAGCGTTGACTTCGCCCAGCAGTTGCCGGCGTTCCTTTGCAGGCAGCATCGTTAAACGTTTTAACGGCGTAGCCGGATTATCGGCGGCGTCAGTCAGCAGCATTTGCAGATGTCCGGCCATTCGGGCAATCGTCGCGGCTTCGAATAAATCGGTGCTGTATTCGAAGCTGCCGAGCAGCTTGCCGTCGCGTTCATCGATGAACAAGGTCAGGTCGAATTGGGCGATCCGGTTGTTCATCGTCAGCGGCGTGACGACGACATCCTGCATCCTGAAATCCGGCATCGGCACATTCTGCACCGCCAGCATCACCTGGAACAAAGGCGTATGGCTGGCGTTTCGAACCGGGCTCAGCGCGTCCAACAATTGGCCGAAGGACAGCTCCTGATGGTTCTGGTCCTGCAAAGCCTGCTCGCGCAGTTGCAACAATAGCTCCGAGAACGGCAGGTCGGCCCCGGCTTGGCAGCGCAGCACCAGCGTATTGACAAAAAAACCGATCAACGCCGCGGTCCGGCTTTGGCTGCGCCCGGCCACCGGGTAGCCGATGCAGATGTCCTTGCTGCCGGTATAGCGGTACAGCAGCGTGTTGAACGCGGCGGCCATCACCATGAACAATGTAACATTGTATTGTTTGGACAAGTCTTTCAGCGCGCGGCTCAGTTCGGCTGAAAATTCGAAACTGTATACGTCGCCACGGTAGCTGGGCACCGGCGGTCTCGGCTTGTCGGTCGGCAATTCCAGCAGCGGCGGCGCGCCTGTCAGTTTCTGCCGCCAATAATCCAGATGCTTGGCCCATTTTTCCTGCTGCCCGCGTTGCCATACGCAATAGTCGCCGTATTGGATCGGCAACTCCGGCAAGGGCGACGGCTTGCCCTGGCTGTATGCGCCGTACAATGCGGCGACCTCCTGCATCAACACGCCGACCGACCAGCGGTCCGAGACGATATGGTGCAGCGTCAACAGCAGGATATGCCTCTGCTCATTAATCGTAACCAGCAGCGCCCGTAGCGGCGGCTGTTCGGCAAGCCGGAACGGAAGGCGGATAAAATCGTCGGCGCAATGCTGGAACTGTTGCATCGCCCTGTCCGGTTGGCAATCCGCAAGATCCCGCCAAGCCATCGGCAAGCCTTCGCAGGGCAACACCTGCTGGCCCTCGGCGGTAAACCGGCTGCGCAGGATTTCATGGCGCCTGACCACTTCGTCCAGGCTTTGCTGCAAGGCTTGTATATTCAGTAAACCGTCGAATTGCACGGCCCCGGCGACGTTGTAGATCGGATTGTCCGGTTCCAGTTGCGACATGATCCACAAACGCTCCTGCGAATACGATAGCGGCGCCGGTTGGTCGCCGTTGCGTTTGGCAATAACGCCGTCGGCCGGCGTGCCGGTTTTTCTGAGTCGGGCAATCAGCTGAGCGCGGTTAGTTGGCTGTTGTTCTGCCTGTGTTGTGTCGGTCATGATTTTTTCCAAAGTTTTCCTCGTTCCCACGCGCTGCGTGGGAATGCATTGCAGGACGCGCTGCGTCCCGTATTAGTAAGATGTCTGATTTCTATACGCTAACCGTGACTCGCGGCGCAGCGCGTGGGAACGAGAGCTTTCGTGCTTTTCGTGCTTTTCGTGGACAAATCGCCGTTTTCAGAATCAATCGCCCAAATGAATCTCATCCCTGCCGTACAACCTGCGCGCATCGGCAAAACCTTTGCCTTGGCAAACCTCCAGCACCTTGCCGATTTCCCTGATATAGGCATCGTCGTCTTCCGGCTCCAAAGCCATGAAATATTGCAGCCAGGGTTCGCGGCCAATCGCATAGATATAAACCCGCTCGGTCTGCACCGCGTCCAACAGATTCAAGGCCGCATCGGCATCGCTGCCTTTCGAGCGCCGCGTCTGGCAATGCTTGTGCTCGGGCAGTTTCGGCAGCAGCGGCCCGTACACCCAGGACAACGGCGCGCCTATGCATTCCATGCCCAAAAATACGGTCTGGATAGGCCCGTATTCCGCGCACAGATTTTCGTACATGCGCTGGTCCAAACAATTGGAGTCGGCGGCGAACAACAAACGTTGTTGTCCGGCGCTGATCAGGTAGCCGCTTTTGGCAAACGGCAGGTCGTTATGCTCGCCGAGAAACGGCGCTGCAACAATCTCGCCGCCGGGAAACGGGATCGTATCCAACGGATCGACCTCGATCACGTTGCTAAAACCCAGCTCGCGGGCCAGCAGTTTCATCGAAATGTCGCCGTAGAAAATGCCCGAGCTTTTCGGCACCACCAGGCAATCGATTTTGTGGCGAAGCCGCAGCAGCGTTTCAAACACGTAGTGGTCGTGATGGACATGGGTGATCAGCACATAATCGATACGCGGCGGCAAGTCCTGGAAGCTGTAGCGGTCGATACCGCCCTGGCTGGGCTGCACGGCAATGAACGGGTCGATCAGAATCGCGACGCCGTTATATTCGATCAGCACGCTGGCATGCCCGAGATAACGGACCCGCACGCTGTTGCCCTGCCACGCTTCGGCCGCGCGCGGCGGTTGCTCGGTCAGCAGCTTAATCAGTTTTTTGTCATCGCCGGCATCGAGCCCCAGCACTTCGCGGATATAGCTCAAAGGCTGCGGCTGGCTGTCTAGCTTGAACAGTTCGTCGATTTTTTCCTGGGCAAACGGTATGGCCCATTCGACGCTGTCGTGTTCCGGCAGGCGCGGCGTACTCATGTAATAAGGCCGGGCGCGGTCGTGAGTCTGGGTAAACAGGCGCAGCGATTGCAAGTGATTTTTGTAATGTGGGCTTTTGTAGAACAGGCTTTCGATGCAGCGCACGATGGGCCTGCAATTATAGTCGTACAGCAATTCGACATAGCCGCGCAAGGATTCCGGCAGCATTGCGTAATAAGGTTCCAGGCTTTGGCCTGCGGCTTCCTTATCCAGCAGGTTCTGGAACGCAATCAAGTCCTGCGCCATTTGCAGACTGCCGCCGTGTTCGCTGTCCATCCGTTCCAGCATCTGTGCGATGTCTTCCGTCCGTTCGACCGGAATATTGACGAACGGTCCGCCCAGCAGCTTGGGATTGGCGCTGGATTTGACATGAATCTCGGGGCTTTGCAGATACGAACTCAGGTTTTTTTTCTGGTAATTCAGCATATGCAGGCTGTAAGGTACCGGCGAAAAGGTATGCGGCCAAGCCACCCAGTTGTCGACCAGCGCCTCCACCGCAGTGGAGTCGGCGAGGCGGTATAGGGTTTTATCGTTCATAATGTTGTTCTCCAATCATTGTAGTTTTATCCTCGTTTCCACGCGCCGCGCTCGTTGTTATACATAAGTGTCTGCGAGACATCGTCATCTTAGAAAGCGCTGGAGGCCTT
>JBAQYH010000914.1:0-3786 GCA_049299935.1 Methylobacter sp.
CCTACTCACATCCGTCACGGTCATTCACTGAAGGGGCGTTATCCATTATCAAACCCTCTTTTTTCGGTTTTCACGGACAATGCGTAACATGACTGGCTTAATGAAAGAATAAATCCAATGGCTGAAAAGGGTCGAAACCTGTCATTCAACGCCAGACTCTCAATTGAGACAGTTGTCATATCAAGTCTGGGTCTTTACAGACACGAAAATTCATTTCTTCGTGTCCTTCGCCGTCTACCTTTTTTAACTCAGTTTAGCCTTCAAAAAGTCAATAACATCCGCAAACGGAATTTCCTCGTTTGCCTCGGCCGTTCTGGCTTTGTATTCAACCGTGCCTGAATCCAGTCCGCGATCGCCTACCACGATGCAGTGCGGTATGCCGATCAATTCCATGTCGGAGAACATAAAACCGGCGCGGACTTTTCTGTCGTCAAACAACACATCGATTCCGGCTGCCAACAGATCCTGATACAGCTTCTCCGCTGCTTCTTTCAGGCGTTCCGATTTGTGCATGTTCATCGGGCACAGCGCCACCTGGAACGGTGCAAGATTGGTCGGCCAGATGATGCCTTTGGCGTCATGGTTCTGTTCGATCGCGGCGGCGACCACGCGGGAAATACCGATACCGTAACAGCCCATGGTCATGATCTGGTTTTTGCCGTCTTCGTTGCTGATACCGGCTTTCATGGCCTCGCTGTATTTGGTGCCCAGCTGGAAAATATGGCCGACTTCAATGCCGCGGGCCAGCGTGATTGTGCCCTTGCCATCCGGGCTGGGGTCGCCTTCAACCACCATGCGCAGATCCGCAATATGGTCCGGGACCGGCAAATCGCGCTCCCAGTTGACGCCTCTGTAATGCTTGCCGTCCTGGTTCGCGCCGCAAACAAAGTCGGACATCAAGGTCACGCTGCGGTCG
The DNA here is from genome assembly GCA_049299935.1 of Methylobacter sp. Taxonomy (GTDB): domain Bacteria; phylum Pseudomonadota; class Gammaproteobacteria; order Methylococcales; family Methylomonadaceae; genus Methylobacter_A. The sequence continues at coordinate 917 of JBAQYH010000914.1, forward strand.
GCGATGATCTTGATCTGTAAGCCTATCGGGCCGATAGAGCCGGGCTTGCAGTTGCAGGCGCTGAGGACCTGCTCATCGTCGGTGAACTCCAGCGGCGAGGCGATGCCGTCGATTTTTATTGCCTTGATTTCGTTAAGCTCATGGTCGCCTCTTAACAGCAGCGCAACCAGCGTGTCTTCTTCGCCTTTAACAATCAGAGTTTTAAGGCATTGCGTGGCGGGGATGTTTAAAAAACCGCAGACTTCTTCGATGCTGTGCTGGTTGGGCGTATCGATCAGCGTCATTGATTCCGTAGCCGCACCGCGAGAACCGGCAGGCGCCACCGCTTCGGCTTTTTCGACGTTGGCGGCATATTCGCTGTCGGTCGAGAACGCAATCGCATCCTCGCCGGAATCGGCCAGTACATGAAACTCATGCGATACCGCACCGCCGATCGAGCCGGAGTCGGCGACTACCGCGCGAAACTTTAAGCCCAAATGATTGAAGATGTTGGTGTAGGCCTGATGCATCGCATCGTAGGTAAGCTGCAATGATTCCTGGTCCAAATGAAAGGAATAGGCGTCTTTCATGATGAATTCGCGCGAACGCATCACGCCGAAACGGGGGCGGATCTCGTCGCGGAACTTGGATTGAATCTGGTAATAAGTGATCGGCAGCTGCTTGTAGCTTTTGATCTCGTTGCGCGCCAGATCGGTAATGATCTCTTCGTGCGTGGGGCCCAGGCAAAAATCGCGGTCATGGCGGTCTTTTAACCGCGCCAGTTCCGGGCCGTATTGTTCCCAGCGTCCGGTTTCCTGCCACAGTTCGGCGGGTTGCAGGCCGGGCATCAACACTTCCAGCGCGCCGGTTTTTTCCATTTCGTCGCGGGTGATTTTTTCGACCTTGCGCATGACCCGCAGCCCCAACGGCAGCCAAGTGTAAAGACCTGCGGCCAGTTTGCGGATCAGGCCCGCGCGGATCATCAGTTGATGGCTGGCTATTTCAGCATCGGCCGGTGTTTCTTTAACGGTGTTGAGCGGGAATTGAGTAGTACGCATTGTGTTTTAAGGAGCTGGTCAATAAAAAACCGCTATTTTACCGATTTAATGCCGGTTTAGTCATCCCGTTATCATAATCATTTGAGATTACCGGGATTAATTCTGGGCAGCTATTGACGAATGCGGTCTTTGACGTACCATTCTCCTCATATCCTGGCATGGGCTGTGTCGACCGATTCAAGAAAGTGGCCGCGGCGCTGTTCAACAATGCTATACAAAGTAGGCCAATGCTTTTATTATCGATCCAAACGGGGTAAGCATTATGTTTAACGCCATCGGAAGCGGCATGAAGCGGGCGGGTAAAGTGTTTACCTTAACGCCGCGGGCAAGCGCTTAACGACCCTTCTATAGTCCAAAGCTCCGCAGATAAGGGACATTCACCGTATGAACAGCAATATCCCAAAAGATTACAATGATTCGCCAGATAGACTATTGAATTGAATGAATCTAATGAATCCTATTCGAGCTTTGTTTGCGCGACTGAACCGGGGATGGAGCCAGTCCATTCGCCGCCAGTTGACGTGGTCGTTTTCCCTTGTTTCCCTGGTTATCATTCTTGGGACGGGCTATCTTCTTTTCTCCTTTCAACGAAATTTTCTTTACACCCAAGGTACCAAGCATGCGCTCGACTTGGCGCAGTCGCTTTCCTTCGGCAGTTCATCTTGGGTGTTGGCAAATGATCTGGCCGGTTTGCAGGAGGTGTTGAAAGGTACCTCGGAAACCACTGACATCAAGTTTGCCGTTGTCGTTTCGCCTCAGGGTGAAATACTGGCTTCCACCAAGCCGGAGCATATCGGCCAATTTTTCAGCGATGCAATCAGTCAACGTTTATTGGGCCTACAGTCGGAGCCGCAAATCCTGCTGGATGAAGCAAATCTGATCGATGTTGCCGTTCCGATCACGGCGGGCAACCGCCTTATTGGTTGGGTGCGGGTCGAACTGACGCGAGATGCGGCGAATGCCAATTTGCGTGAGATTGCCGTTGACGTGCTTGGCATCGCCGTTTTTCTAGTGTTGATAATTACCATCATCGCCAGATGGCTGGCGCGCAGGCTGACAAACGGCTTAGAGCGCTTGGAGAGAGTTGCGGTCGACGCGGAGCATGGGCGGACATTCCTGCGCGAGGATGTTGGACGTATGGATGAAATCGGTGTGCTCGCCCGCCATCTGTATCAGATGCTGGATGTGATCGATGAAGAGAAAAAAGCAAAGTTCGAAAGCGAGGCCCGTTTCCGAAGGCTGGTGAAAATCATGCCGATTCCTCTGGCTTATGTTTCAAAAGAAGGTTTAATCCAGTATCTCAACGATCGATTTATTCAGGTTTTCGGCTACGCGAACGAGGATATTCAAACGATTGATGCATGGTGGCGTCTCGCTTATCCCGACGAGGCCTATCGCCGCTGGGTCATCGAGACCTGGAATGCCGCGGTCCAAACAGCCGTAGAGTCAGGGCAAGACATTCTGCCGGTCGAATACCGGGTGACTTGCAAGAATGGCGATATTCGTATCATGGAAATCTCCGGCGTCACGCTTGGCGACGATTTGCTGGCGACTTTTATCGATTTCACCGCCCGCAAGCAAGCCGAAGCGGAACTCAAAGAATATCAGGATCACTTGGAAAAACTGGTCGAAGAACGCACTGCGGCGCTGTCAATCGCCAAGGAAGCCGCCGAAGCGGCTAATATCGCTAAAAGCACCTTTATCGCGACGATGAGCCATGAATTACGCACGCCTTTAAATGCGATTCTGGGCTTTTCCGAACTGATGAGCCGGGATGCCGCTGCGACTGATGCACAAAAAGAGACGCTTACCATCATTAGACGTAGCGGGGCC
>JBAQYH010000915.1:0-2924 GCA_049299935.1 Methylobacter sp.
TTGCTGCACAGCGAACAGGAAGTTGAAGCCGCCATCAATAAAATGGCCCATGAAATCAACATCGCGCTTGCCGATCGCAACCCGCTGTTGCTCTGCGTTATAAACGGCGGCATCGTCACCTTCGGCAAATTACTGACCCGGTTAACCATCCCGTTGAACATTGACTCCATCCATGCCAGCCGTTACCAAAACCAGACCTCGGGCGGCAGCATCAAATGGCTGGTTCAACCGGAAACACCACTTACAGGCCGGACGGTACTGATCGTTGACGACATCCTCGACGAAGGCATCACCCTTGAAGCCCTCCATCAATATTGCCGGGAACAAGGCGCGGCTGCCGTTTACAGCGCGGTATTAGTGGATAAAATTCTCGACCATGAAAAACCGCTAACCGCCGATTTTATCGGACTATCAGTAGAAAACCGTTATTTGTTCGGCTACGGCATGGACTACAAAGGCTATTTACGCAACGCACCGGGCATTTATGCCTGCAAGGATTAGACATCATGACCACACTTGCCATCATCGGCGGCACCGGACTGACCCAGCTTAGCGATTTAAAAATCATCAACCGTGAGCAGCTGAGCACGCCTTACGGTTCGCCTTCGGCCGAATTTGTTACCGGCGAACTGAACAACACCCAGGTTATATTCCTGGCTCGCCATGGCAACCCGCACACCATCGCCCCGCACAAAATAAACTACCGTGCCAATATCTGGGCCCTTAAACAACTCGGCGTAGAACAGATCATCGCCGTCGCCGCAGTAGGCGGCATTACCGGCGACATGGTTCCTGCGCATATTGCAATCCCCGATCAGATTATCGATTACAGCTATGGCCGGCTGCATACTTTTTTTGAAGACGAGACCGTCACCCACATAGACTTTACCTACCCGTACAGTCAAAAACTGCGCTCCCGCTTAATCAGCGCCGCAAGCGCTGCCGACATAAAAATCAGCCCGCTGGGCACCTACGGCTGCACCCAAGGCCCTCGCCTTGAAACCGCCGCGGAAATCCGGCGCATGGAAAGAGACGGCTGCGACCTGGTCGGCATGACCGGCATGCCGGAAGCTGCGCTAGCCAAAGAACTCGGTATGGATTATGCCGCGATCAGCGTAGTCGCCAACTGGGCTGCCGGAAAAACGGAAGGTGAAATAACCATGGAAGAAATTGAGCGGCATCTCCATAAAGGCATGGCGAATACCGCTGAAATACTGAAGGCTTTTGTAGGCTAGATTGCTGCAAGAAGGTACGCAATGCGTACGAGACTGTGGAAGAATTCGTGTTTAATAACCACAAGAACACAGAGAACACGAAGCTTTAATCTGTCGAATTAACAGGGTTATTTTCTTCGTGTTCTTCGTGTCCTCTGTGGTGAATAATTTTTTACCTGATTTGGATAATACTTTCACAGCAATGTATTATTAGTTGGCAAAAAATATCAACAACGGTCTAATGATGGCAACCGGCGCCATGGATATGTCCATGCTCGGCTTCTTCTTTAGTTGCCGATCTAACAGCCACAACTTCCACATCGAAAGTTAAAGCCAGCCCCGCCAACGGATGATTTCCGTCAATGGTAATATCATCGCCTTCAATCTTAACGATGGTCACTTCGCCGGAACCGGAGCTGACATCGGCATGAAACATCATGCCGACTTCAAGTTCATCTATGCCTTCGAACATTGAGCGGGGAATTACCTGGATCATATCGTCATTTTGTTCGCCATAAGCATCTTTAGCCGCAACGCGCACATTAAACTTGTCGCCGACGGCTTTGCCGTTCAATGCGTCTTCCAGGCCGGGAATGATGTTTCCCATACCGTGCAGATAAACCAAGGCGTCATCACCTCTTGAACTATCCAGTACTTCACCGTCATCGTTAGTCAAAGTATAGTGAATTGAGACAGCCATATTGTCAGCTACTTGCATGATAAAACCTTTTTCGTAATTTAAAAGCCGACTATGATAAAGAGTTGCAGCTCATTTGTCTGAAAAATTATTTCACCCCTCATAATTATCTACAGGAAATCAACCATGTCGCGCTGGAGACCGCCGAGCCCCAAGTCATCCCCTTACATCACCCAGGAAGGCTATCAAACGCTGGAAACCGAATTGAGGGACCTGTGGACCAAACGCAAAGAAGTTACCCTGGCTTTATCGGCGGCGGCAGCCGAAGGCGATCGCTCTGAAAATGCAGAATACATCTACCGTAAAAAAGAATTGCGCGGCATCGACCGGCGCATCCATTACCTGCAAAAGCGCCTGCCCGCCCTTAACATCGTGTCCCAACCGCCTGACGACCAGGACAGAATTTTTTTTAGCGCCTGGGTAACCTTGGAGAATGAAGCAGGCGAAGAAGTGACTTACCGCATAGTCGGGGCCGATGAACTTGATCCTAAAAAACAATACATCAGCCTTGATTCACCGTTGGCAAGGGCGTTGCTCAAAAAAACGTTCGATGATGAAGTCGCCATTAAAAACGAGTTTAAAGAGACTCGGTATACCGTCGTTGATATTCATTACGGCAAGCACCGATAACGAGGCGGGTCTGAATCGGATTCGTCACATTTGCATTAAATTAAGATTGCAATAAATGCAGCAGCATATATAATACGCCGGGTTAGGAGAGGTGGCTGAGCGGCCGAAAGCGGCGGTCTTGAAAACCGTTGAGGGTTGATCCCCTCCCAGGGTTCGAATCCCTGCCTCTCCGCCATGAATACAAAAAACCGATTGTTTTTTAAAGACAATCGGTTTTTTTATGCCTCTTTGCCCACCTCTTGCTCCACCTTGTGAGACGACTCGTATTGAATCTCACTGAATAAACTACTGGCAACCTCTGCCGATCAATCATAAAAAACACACCCAAAAGCAAGCCCCTCCGAGAGTATGTTGGTTTTTAGTTGAAGCTGACCGTCAACTAA
>JBAQYH010000916.1:0-5482 GCA_049299935.1 Methylobacter sp.
GTGCAGGGCGGTGAAGCAGTGAAACAGACAGTAAGCGCGATGAAGAGTATCGCCGGCAAAATCGGTATTATCGATGATATTGCTTACCAAACCAATTTGCTGGCCTTGAATGCTGCAATTGAAGCTGCCCGAGCCGGTGAGCACGGCAGGGGGTTTGCGGTGGTCGCCGCTGAGGTGCGCAAATTGGCCGAACGTAGCCAGATTGCCGCACAGGAAATTGGCGAACTCGCCTCCAGCAGTGTCGAGATGGCTGAAAGCGCCGGCAAGCTGCTGGATACCATCGTGCCTTCCATCAAGAAAACCTCCGATTTGGTGCAGGAAATCGCGGCGGCCTCTGAAGAGCAGTCTACAGGTGCTGATCAAATCAATATCGCTATGGAACAGCTCAACAAGATCACCCAGCAGAATGCCAGTTCATCGGAACAGTTGGCTGCCACCTCGGAAGAGATGAGCGGACAGGCTGCGCAACTACAGCAGCTTATGTCGTTCTTTACCGCGGGCGATACCCCAGACGCGGTACCTAAGGCTCCCAATGTCAAACCTTTCAAACCGGCGGTTAGAAAAACGGTGGAGGCAAAACAGGTGCCTAACGAAGCCGAATTCATGAGGTTTTAGGAGGTAGGCATGAACGCAATCGCACAAGCGGCACAGATGCAGCCGGCCCCGGTCGGTAATCTGGTGCAGGAGGAACAACAGCAATATCTCACTTTTATGTTGAGAGGTGAAACGTATGCTATAGGCATACTTTGTATTAAGGAGATCATTCAATACGGCCAACTGACGGCAGTGCCGCGGATGCCGGATTTTATCCGCGGCGTCATCAACCTGAGAGGGGCCGTGGTGCCGGTGATTGACTTGAGTGCGCGTTTCGGCAAGCCTTCCGCACCGGTAGGGCGGCGCGACTGCATCATCATCATTGAAGTGGCGTTGGGAGGGGAAACCCAGAGTGTCGGCGTGGTGGTGGATGCCGTGAACGCCGTACTGGAAATTTCAGCTAACGAAATCGAACCAACTCCGACGTTCGGTACCAACATCCGAGCCGACTTCATTGCCGGTATGGGCAAGATCAACGGCAAGTTTGTGATTATCCTGAATATCCAGCATGTGTTGTCGATGGATGACATGGCGGCGCTGGCTACGGTGGGCTCTGCTTCGGCTACCGCGTTGACGAAGGCGTGATATGACCTGTCACTCTGTGGGCGCTGATTGCAGCGCCCACACAGCAATAATTATTTTGTCTGGTCCGCTTAACTTAATGGGCGTGACACACTGTATGAAACGAGAAAACGAAATGTTGGAGCATCACTAATGGCATTCCTATGCCGGAACGTGGGAGCGATAAAAGGAGCGAGTAAAAATGACTGCATACGCGATTCACAAACCTAATAGTGCCGCCGTGGTGCTGCAAGAGAAGGAATTTACCCAGTTTCGCGACCTGATCTACCGCATCGCCGGCATCAGCATGTCGCCCGCCAAGAAGCCTCTGGTGACCAGCCGCCTAGCGAAGCGGCTCAGGCACTACGGGCTTGCGAGCTACGGCGAGTATTTCCAGATGATTATCGCAGACAACGGCAAAGCGGAGCTGCAAATGGCGGTGGATTTGCTGACCACCAACGAAACGCACTTCTTCCGCGAACCCAAGCATTTCGAATTTCTGCGTCAGCATATTTTGCCTGAGCGGAAACCCGGTAGACCTTTGCGCATCTGGAGCGCCGCCTGTTCCAGCGGCGAGGAACCCTACAGTATTGCGATGCTGCTGGATGAAGCATTGGGGTGTGCGCCGTGGGAAATCATCGCTTCCGACCTTAGCATGAGGGTGCTGGAAAAAGCGCGCACCGGGCTTTACCCGCTGGAGCGTATGCTTGAAATCCCCCAGTCTTACTTATCGAACTACTGCCTTAAAGGCACCGGTACTCAGGAAGGAACATTGCTGATCGAGCGCAAACTGCGCGAGCGGGTGCAGTTCATGCAGCATAACCTGACCGAAGCGCCGCCGAAACTGGGCGAATTCGATGTGATATTCCTGCGCAACGTGATGATCTATTTCGACCAGGACACCAAACGCCAGGTTGTATCGCGCCTGCTGTCGTTGCTGCGCCCCGGCGGGCATTTCCTGGTCGGTCATTCCGAGACGCTGAACGGCATCAGCGAAGAGGTACGATTGGTGCAGCCCGCCGTTTACCGGAAGCCCTGACATGATAACGTCTTGCAACGTGATTTTTGATGTGTGGAACGGGAGATTCGGGTTCAGCACAGTCATATGTTGCCTATAGCCGAGCATGAACCAAAAGTAGGGGGATTACATTGATGTGCAAAGCGTATGTGCAGAACGGCAATCATCGGTATTGAGCATGAAAAACGATGTTAAAATAGCGATAGGGCGGCACGAGAACATCGCCGCCAAGCAAATCCCAACAGAATTTTACTAACGAAATAATATCAAATGAGTATAAAAACACGTTTTGCCCCGAGTCCGACGGGTTATTTACATGTAGGCGGCGCCCGTACTGCCTTGTTTTCCTGGCTTTATGCGCGCAAGCACGGCGGAAAGTTTATTTTAAGGATCGAAGATACCGATCTGGAACGGTCAACGCAGGAATCCGTCGATGCCATTTTGGAAGGCATGACTTGGCTGGGGCTGGAATATGATGAGGGGCCTTTTTACCAAACCCATCATTTCGACCGGTATAAGGAGGTTATTCAACAGCTGCTGGATCAGGGCGACGCTTATTATTGCTATTGCAGTAAAGAAGAGCTGGAGCAGTTGCGCACCGAGCAAATGGCTAATAAGGAAAAACCGCGCTATAACGGCAAATGCCGGGATTTAGTGGGGTCTAAAGGTGACCGGGAAGCGGTGATCCGCTTTAAAAATCCGGTTGACGGCGCGGTAACCATTCCTGATTTGATTAAAGGTGATATTGTTGTTGCCAATAAAGAGCTGGATGACTTGATTATCGCCAGGGGCGACGGCACACCGACTTACAATTTAACGGTGGTGGTTGACGATATGGATATGAAGGTTACGCATGTCATTCGCGGCGACGACCATATTAATAATACGCCCAGACAAATGAATATTCTGAAAGCCTTGGGCGCGGAACTGCCTAAGTACGCGCATCTGCCGATGATATTGGGTCCTGACGGCGCCAGGTTGTCGAAACGCCACGGTGCGGTCAGTGTGATGCAATTTCGGGACGACGGCTATTTGCCCGATGCCTTGCTGAATTATCTGGTACGTCTGGGTTGGTCGCATGGCGATCAGGAGATTTTTACGATTGATGAAATGGTTGAACATTTCGCCTTGGAAAATGTCAATGTGTCGGCCTCTGCATTCAATACCGAAAAGCTGTTATGGCTGAATCATCAATACATCATGAACAGCGATCCGGCCCATGTGGCGCGTCATTTAAGCTGGCACATGGGGGAGCTGGGTATCGATCCTTCCGAAGGCCCGAGTCTTGTCGATGTGGTCAAGGCGCAGCGGGAACGCTGCAAAACACTGGTTGAAATAGCTGCGGCCAGCGTGTATTTCTATAAGGATTTTGATGCGTATGATGAAAAAGCCGCTAAAAAGAATTTCACCCAAGGTTCGGATGAGGTTTTGGCTCGGTTGCACGATGAATTTGCAGCGGTGAGCGAATGGAACGGCGAGGCGCTGCACCAGATTGTGGTCAATCTTGCCGAAACCATGGCTCTTGGTTTGGGCAAGGTAGCTCAGCCTTTGCGTGTCGCGGTTTGCGGTTCAGCGGTTTCGCCGGCGATTGATATAACCTTATCGTTGTTGGGTAAGGAAAAAACCTTATCCAGAATACAGCGAGCCATAAATCATATAAAAAATTTAAATTAGTGTTGGACATAACCGGTAATTACTGTACAATGCCGGTTCTCAGCTTAGGGGGCCATAGCTCAGCTGGGAGAGCGCTTGCATGGCATGCAAGAGGTCAGCGGTTCGATCCCGCTTGGCTCCACCAAAAAGTTGTTAGATCAGTTCTAGTCCCCATCGTCTAGTGGCCTAGGACACCGCCCTTTCACGGCGGTAACGGGGGTTCGAACCCCCCTGGGGACGCCATTTACTGAGGCCTATGTTGTAGGCTTTTTTATGGCTTGTAACGATCATAGTAGTTGTTTGTGCAGTTGAATATAGGCTGACTAAACCAGTTTTAGTCCCCATCGTCTAGTGGCCTAGGACACCGCCCTTTCACGGCGGTAACGGGGGTTCGAACCCCCCTGGGGACGCCATTAATAGAAGGGCTTTCAGAAATGATAGCCCTTTTTTTATGCCTGTCGGTTTGATTTCGGTTTTTAGCAGAGCTGAAGTAATCTTTATCAAACGCGAGTGCTCAGTTGTTAAATGGCGAACACCAAGCAGGTCTCGTCTAACTGTGATATTGGGGGTAGCGGCTTGAATCGATGGCGCACATGTTGCCGTCTTTATGGCCACCCCGCGTTCCACCTTATTCGTTATTCCCACGTCACGCACATGACCAGGCCTTTGCATTTGGCGCTGGAACAGAATTATTGAAAGGGTTTCGCGGCTTCGGCGGTATTAACAAGCTGCCGCATCTTACCGCTGGGGTAAATCGACGTGCTGAGGGGCTTAAAGCATTTTATTGTAGGGCAAATATTCTGTGACTTGCCTACATCCCTGTAGGCAATGCTTCAACTTTTAATCTAAATCCCTATGGGCAAGGTAAAGTCGTCTGCCACCGGTTCAATTTGAAAAATCCTGTTAGGCATGCGCGTGTTATAGCTTTTTTCCACCCCTTCCTGATTACGTTCGCGTAATTTAAAAGAGTTGCAATCCGCTATCAAATGCGTACCAAAGGGCGTTTCAATTGCATCCTGTACCCATTTAACAGGGTAAAAACGATTTGTGCCGGGGATTCTTTTTTGGAGGGTAAAGTTTTTATCAAATACTAACACTTCCCCTTTGCGTGAATTCGATAGCATATAGCCTGCAGAATGCGGACGAATGTGATGCGCGCCATTCAAGTCCCTGATTACAATCTCATGCTTTAATGTATCCCTGTCGATTCTGGCGACTGTCCCTTGATAAAATAAAATAGTCAGAATTTTGCTCGGATCATACGGATCGACAATAGCGGAGTTAAGGTGGGTTGCTTGTAACCGGCCGGGATAGTTTTTAAGCCGATGATCCAATTGCTTATCAATAACTCGCGTACCGCCTCCGTGAGCCTGATCATAACCCTGTTCCGTACCCCACCATGACCAGATAAGATTGCCGCTTAAATCAAACTCCAATAACGCATCGATGCCGCTGGCTGTAACTAACAAACCTTTTTCGGTTCGGCGCAATGAGCGAACCTGGGAGAGTAATGGGCTGCGTATTTCCAGATCGATCTCGCCTTTGTCGTTGAGTCTGGCAATATGCTCGTCTCCTGCGACACCGTCTTTGCAGCATGGTAATCCGGTAATAAAATACAAGCCTTCGCCGGCAATATATTGCATGCCAAAAGGTTTG
>JBAQYH010000917.1:0-1526 GCA_049299935.1 Methylobacter sp.
TCACGCGAAAAACAATTTGCTTTTCGAAATTAGAGACCCTGCATGATACGGTTATTGGATTGCTGATTAACAAGGTCGAGTTTGGCTTGGATATTCATGCTTAATTACAGATTTAACCCACTACCGAATTTATTAACCCAACTCAAGCGGTCCTTCATCCATTAACGCGATCTGTTCACGCAGTTCAATAATCCTATCCTGCCAGTAACGCGGCGTATCAAACCACGGGAACGCCATAGGAAACGCCGGATCATCCCAGCGCCGGGCAATCCAGGCGGAATAATGAATCAGCCGCAAAGTGCGCAGAGCTTCGACAAGATGCAGCTCACGGGTATCGAAATCGTAAAAAGTCCGATACCCGGCCAGCAGATGGTTTAATTGCACCGTCATTTCGGCTCTATCCCCGGACAGCAGCATCCATAAATCCTGTATCGCAGGCCCCATCCGGCAATCATCGAAATCCACAAAATGCGGGCCGTCATCGGTCCATAAAATATTGCCGGGGTAACAGTCGCCGTGCAGACGGATGTTCTTTATCGTTCCTGCACGTTCAAAACAACGCCTTACGCCGGTTAACGCATGTTCAGTCACACTGCGGTAAGCTTCGGTCAAATCGGCGGGAATGAAATTATTCGCCAATAGATAAGCTCTCGGCTCATCGCCAAATCCGGCAATATCAAGAGTAGGGCGCTGCTGAAAAGGCTTTAGTGCGCCGATGGCATGAATGCGAGCGATAAACCGTCCCATCCATTCCAATTTTTCACGGCCCTCAAGTTCAGGCACACGGCCGCCCTGTCTTGGGAACACCGAAAAGCGGAAGCCGTCGGCGTGGATTAAAGTCCGGTTATCGCCAAACGGCATAGCCGGAACTACAGGGATTTCAGACTCATACAATTCCTGGACGAACGCGTGCTCTTCAAGAATTGCCGCAGATGTCCATCGTTCGGGCCGGTAGAACTTGGTCACAATAAACGATGCGTCCGTCATACCAACCTGGTAGACGCGGTTTTCATAACTGTTGAGCGCCAGCAGCCGGCCATCGCCATGCAGGCCGATGCTGTCGAGCGCGTTCAAAATAATGTCGGGGGTCAGCGCTGAAAAAGGAGTGAGATTCGTATTCATGGTTACTATTGTAACGCTGAATTCAGATTCGGTTCTTGTTATGTACTAATACGCTTAATCTTAAAAACCGCAGTTATAGTAAAGCGAGTTTGAATTTAGCCAGCAGGCTGTCGATCAATTCATCGCTTATGGTCATTTCTAACGCCTCGTTAAAGTGGTGGCAGTTTCCTACCAAATGTCCGTTTACACAAAATCTCTTACACTCTCAGTTAATATAAATCTCCTTCTCCTGTTGCAGTTTCACCAACTCTTGCTGTAATTGCTTACGCTCTTTCTCCTTAGGTTTTCCTTTTTTTACCTCAGCCTGCAAAAAGTGAACTTTTTTCTGTAGCTTATTTACCTTACCCTCTAACGCACTGTTTTTACCTTTTGAACTTATTATAGCTTTTTGCATGGATTCAAGT
>JBAQYH010000918.1:0-1827 GCA_049299935.1 Methylobacter sp.
GAACCCAGTTAGCGAAGCTCCAGCTTCGCGAGTCGGGAAGCTGGAGCTTCCAAGACTGCATTCCCAAGCTGGAGCTTGGGAACGTGCGAATATCTCACTCCTGTTCACCGTTACAGATAAAAAAACCAATGAAATATAACTATTTAATTGCCTATGACATTAGACACGCCAAGCGCTTGAGGCGAGTTCACTACTATATGAGCAAGCGGGCGACGGCGTTGCAAAAATCCGTTTTCTTAATTAAAGAAACCCCGTCCGCCGTTAACGCAATAAGTAACGGCGTATTGGCTTTGGCCGATACCAATGAAGACGACATCAGGCTTTATCCGATACAACAGATGGACAAAGTATGGGTAGCCGGCAAACAGGCGGAAAAATTGCAGGGGCTGTACGGCGCGGCAAAAATAAGCGTTAAAAAAAGCCTGGCAAAAAAAGTTTTAAACGCCTTATTTGGGAGCAAACCATGATTTTTGTCGTCGATAAACGCGATGTGATGCTCCGTTATCAGAATGGCTGCATACGGGTAGAAAAAGATAATAAATTGATTCAACGCATTCCGGTCAAGCAATTGGAACAAGTCGTCGTTTACGGTAATCCGCTTGCCGAAACAGCGGTATGGCGTGCGTTATCGACAGCAGAGGTGCCGACGGTGATGCTGAGCGTAAGAGGCGCCGACCGGGCCGCAATGATCGGCAGCGGGCTGGCCGTTCAATTACCGCTCAGGCGCATGCAACATCGGTCGTCTAGTCATCGGCAGCATGGTTTATTGCTGGCAAAATGGCTGGTAGGCCGCAAGATAGACAGCTACGATTTGGCAATCGATTGCTTGAAGCGCAACTATCGGCTACAGGAAACCGATAGTAACGAATTCAACCGGCGGCAACAAAGCAGCCGGGCCAATCTGGCCGCAGCCCAGGATATGTTATCGGTTACCGGAGTGGAAGGGCAGTTGGCGCATGCTTGGTTCGGTTTATTAGCCCAGTATTTAGATCCGCAATGGCATTTTTCGGGACGCAACCGAAGGCCGCCGCGCGACCCGGTCAACGCCTTATTATCCTTGGGTTATACATTAATCATGTCGGAGATCGGGCAAAGCGTTACCGGTTTTGGCTTCGACCCCTCATTAGGCTTTTTGCATCAGGATTATCCGGGAAGAGAATCAATGGTTTTGGATGTGACGGAAATTTTTCGCTCGGCCGTGGATTGCTTTGTGCTGCAAAGCTTGGCCGACGGCGTATTTAGCCCGGACAGTTTTTATCATCGAAGCGTTGACGGCTGCCGATTAAGCAAGCAGGCGAGACCTTGTTTTTTCCAGGCCTGGGCAAGCTATCGCGAAGAATGGCCGCGGCCGTTGGCCGGACAAACCAGCCCAAACGACCATTGTGCGCCGGTACGGGAGCAAATAACCGGGCAATTGATGAACCTGTGCGAATACATGAAAGCATTGGAGCAGCAATAATGGCTAAACAAGGCGTGCTGGAACAAGCCATGAGCGCGGAAATACTGGATTATAGTTGGTGCAAGTTGCGCAACGAACATACGCCGTGGTCAATTGATGTATCCAGGGATAAATTGCAGCAGCATTTACTGCAATATGTGCTTCAATGCCGCGAGCAAGTGCTGTCGGGGCAATACCGGCCACAACCGTTGCGCCAATTCCCGATGTTAAAGCCCGACGGCAGGCAACGGGTGTTAAGCGCGCAATATTTGCAGGACAAGCTGGTTCAACGGGCGCTATTAACCGTACTGCAACCGCGCATGGAAGAAATCTTTCACGACGACAGCTACGCTTACAGGCCGAATCGGAACGTACACATGGCCCTGCAA
>JBAQYH010000919.1:0-3408 GCA_049299935.1 Methylobacter sp.
GGTATAAATCGCGGTATCGGTACGCACGCCGGGGCCGCCGGGCGCATAGTAACGGGAAATCCGGCCAAAACTGGGCAAAAAGCCGTTTTGGGGATCTTCGGCATTGATCCGAAACTGGATCGCATAGCCGCGCCGGACGATTTCGTGTTGCTTGAAGCGCAACGTCAACCCGGCCGCCACCCGTATCTGCTCTTCGACAATATCCACGCCGGTCACCGTTTCGGTAATGGTATGTTCGACCTGCACCCGCGTATTCATCTCCATGAAGTAGAAACGATCCTTATCGTCGAGCAAAAACTCCACGGTACCGGCATTGGTATAGCCGACGGCTTTGGCGGCAAGCACGGCAAGACCGCCTATATATTGGCGTTGCGCCTCGTCCAGTTGCGGCGACGGGGCGATTTCGATCAGCTTTTGATTGCGCCGCTGAATGGAACAGTCGCGTTCGTAAAGGTGGATAGTATTGCCGTGATAGTCGGCCAACACCTGGACTTCGATATGCTTGGGGTTAACCACGCATTTTTCCAAAAACACATCGGCGCTGCCGAAGGCTTTGGTAGCCTCGGAAATAACCCGTTGGTAATTGCGCTGCAATTCATCGGCATTGTCGCAGCGGCGTATGCCCCGGCCGCCGCCGCCCGAGGTTGCTTTGAGCATAATCGGATAACCGATGGTTTCAGCCACGGCAAGCGCATGTTCAACGCTATCCAGGTTGCCGTCCGAGCCGGGGGTTACCGGAATACCCGCCGCAATCATCGCTTTGCGGGCTTCGGTTTTATCGCCCATACGATGAATGACATCCGCATCAGGGCCGATGAAAATAATGCCGCGTTCTTTGCAGACCTTGGCAAATTGGGCGTTTTCAGACAGAAAGCCATAACCCGGATGAATGGCATCGCAACCGGTCGCAGCCGCCAAATCGACCAGCCCATAGACATTAAGATAACCGGCTAAAGGCTCGCTGCCGATGCAATAAGACTCATCGGCTTTTTTGACATGCAGGGCAAAACGGTCTGCATCCGAGTAAACGGCGACCGAGCGTATGCCCATTTCGGCACAGGCGCGAATGATACGCACCGCAATCTCGCCCCGATTGGCAATTAGAATTTTTCGTAACATAAGTATTTCCCAACGCTTGTCGATTGCACTTAGTGAACCGCATGTAAACTGGAAAACACCAAATTTTCCAGAAACCTTACAATCTCTACCTCATCTTTATTTTTGCCAAAGTCAGTCAGCGAAGGCAGATTATTCATAAAAAAATTCTGGAAATGCGCCATTTCAATAATGGTAGAGGCTAGTGATTTCGGGTATTTGTATTCGGGGTTACACTCCAAAATCATATTGCCGATAACCGCGCAAAGCTCCTTGTAAGGTTTAAACAAGTGATCCTTGTTATCTTCGGATACCCGTTTGGTCAGATAGGCTTTGGAGCCTTCGGTAATAATGATTTGATGAAGGATGCTTTCATCGACATAACTGGTACTAATATCGTCCTCCACTGTGGTAGCTAACAACTTAATGACCATCTTGAGCTTAACCACAGGGTCTTTAATATTGTTGGTCTGAAAAGTGACCTGGTATTCGAGCCAGCTCCAATACCAGGCGGTAAGATAGATCAGCAACCGGTGCTTGTTTTCAAAATACCGGTAAATGCCCGCCTCGGTTGTGCCGATAGCTTCCGCCAGTTTTTTAAACGTGAAGGCTTCAAACCCGTTAAGGTGAATTAACTGAATGCTATGCAGAATGATTTTTTTACCCAGCTCGGATTGCTCGGGATCCCTGAGAAATAATTTTTCATTCATTTTAATTTGCAACTGAATTTCCATAGCTTCCCGGTATGACTTCTTTATATGTAGTTAATGTGTTTGAACCGCTCGCTTTAGTAAGGACGGCGGATTTCGTTGAAAAAATGATACCTGAAAGTATTGCAATTTGTAAAGATAGTGTTACTATCATTTTCAAGTAGTTTTGCTATGTTTCATCTTTATTCTAAAGGCATCCGATTATGAAAGTAAAAAATATGTTTCAAGAACTAAAAAGCGATCTGCCTGCAAGTATTGTGGTGT
This sequence comes from Methylobacter sp., assembly GCA_049299935.1. Lineage (GTDB taxonomy): Bacteria > Pseudomonadota > Gammaproteobacteria > Methylococcales > Methylomonadaceae > Methylobacter_A. The sequence continues at coordinate 2,070 of JBAQYH010000919.1, forward strand.
TTTTTGTGGCGCTTCCTTTATGCCTTGGCATTGCGTTGGCATCCGGTGCGCCCTTGTTCGCCGGTATTATAGCGGGCATAGTCGGCGGTATTGTGGTGGGTATTGCCAGCGGCTCGCCCTTGGGGGTTAGCGGCCCCGCCGCCGGGTTAGCCGTCATTGTATTATCCGCTATTACGGCACTGGGTTCCTGGCCTGCCTTTTTATTAGCCGTTGTTCTGGCCGGCATTTTTCAGCTTATTCTGGGCTTTGCCAAGGCAGGTTTTATCGCCTACTTTTTTCCTTCTTCTGTCATTAAAGGAATGCTTACCGGTATTGGGCTTTTGATTATCTTAAAACAGATACCCCATGCCTTAGGCTACGATAAAGACGTTGAAGGCGACCTTTCGTACTTTCAAACGGACGGAGAGACTACCCTATCAGCCATTGCCGGCGCTTTTGATGCCTTTACGCCGGGGGCTGTACTGATTGCCGTCATATCACTTGCGATCCTTATCCTATGGGACACGGTTTTAACCAAAAAACACAAACTGTTTCAACTGATACAAGGGCCCATTGTGGTGGTGGTTTTGGGCATGGTAATAAACACTTTTTACCAGCATGGGCTATTGAATTTTAGTTTAGCTGCCGACCAAGTGGTTAGCATTCCTGTTCCTGAAAATCTGGCCGGCTTTTTCAGCCAGTTTACCTTTCCGGAATTTTCCGCCATAACCAATTTTGAAGTTTGGAAGATCGCTTTTGTAATGGCGATTGTCGCAAGTTTGGAAACATTGCTTTGTGTGGAGGCAACCGACAAACTTGACCCCTACAAACGGGTCACACCCACTAACCGGGAATTAAAGGCACAAGGGTTAGGCAACATTGTCTCAGGGCTGTGTGGCGGTTTACCGGTTACCCAGGTTATTGTCCGCAGTTCTGCAAACATTTCATTTGGTGGTAAAACCAAACTATCCGCAATACTTCATGGCGTATTCTTATTAATCAGCGCCATTACCATTGCCGGATTGCTGAATAGGATTCCGCTTGCCAGTTTAGCGGCCATATTGATTATGGTGGGCTATAAGTTGGCCAAACCGGCTCTCTTTAAACAGATGTACCAATTGGGCGGGGAGCAGTTTGTGCCTTTTGCAGCGACTATCGCCGGCATATTGGCAACCGATTTATTAAAGGGAATTACCATAGGTATGCTTTTCGGTATTTTTTACACCTTACGCCACAGTTACCGTAATGCTTATTACATGAAAGATGTCATGACTACAGAAGAGGGGCATGAGGTTCACAATCTTGTCTTGGCAGAAGAAGTTTCGTTCTTTAATAAGGCAAGCATCATACAGGCTTTGGA
>JBAQYH010000920.1:0-5978 GCA_049299935.1 Methylobacter sp.
ATCGAGCACCGCATCGGATTCAATATCGACACTCGCCTCATCGCTTTCTCCAAGCTCAATAAGCCTTGCTTGCGCGGCAATCGTCGGTGTTTCTAAAAACATTCTGAGGGACAGTTTGAGATTAAACTCTTTTTGTACGGCGAAAGACATCTGGGCCGCCAGCAACGAATGTCCGCCCAATTCAAAAAAATCGTCCTCAACACCGACTTTTTCGATCCCCAACACATCGGCCCAAATGCCCGCCAGAATGTGTTCGGTTGCCGTACGCGGGGCTACGTAGCGGTTTGCCGACATCCCGCTCATATCCGGTTGCGGCAAACGCTTGCGATCCAGTTTGCCGTTGGCGCTGAGCGGCATACTCTCCAGCACCACAAAGGCACTGGGAACCATGTAGTCCGGCAATATTTGCCTGAGCCGGGATTTCAGCGTCTCAATGTCGACGGCATCGGTCGTGGCCGCAACCAGGTAGGCGACCAGCCGCTTGTCGCCGGATTGATCTTCCCTGGCAATGACGACGGCTTCTTGTATATCCGGCACGTCCAGCAACCGCGCCTCAATTTCCCCCAACTCGATCCTGAAACCGCGGATTTTGACTTGATGGTCGATACGGCCTAGGTAATCGATGTTGCCGTCCGGGCGGTAACGAACCAAATCGCCGGTTTTGTAGAGCCGGCTGCCGGACGTATCGTAGGGATTGGGGATGAATTTTTCCGCTGTCAGCCCGGGGCGATTCAGATAGCCTCGCCCCAGACCGATGCCGCCGATATGCAGTTCGCCTGGAATGCCGACCGGCACCGGGTTGAGCTGCCGGTCGAGGATATAAAGCTCGATGTTAGCTATCGGTCGGCCTATCGGAATCGCGGTTTCAGCGCTGTCCGGCAAACAGGCCCAATAACTGACGTCTACCGAAGCTTCGGTAGGACCGTAGAGGTTGTGCAATTCGGCCTGGATTTTTTGCCGGAAGCGTACGGCCAAGTCGGCCGGTAAGGCTTCGCCGCTACAGACGATGCGTTTTAGCGACGCGCAGTTTTCCACGCCCGGCGTGTCGATAAAAGCTTGCAGCATAGACGGCACGAAGTGAATCGTGGTGACTTGGCGGTCAACGATGGTATCGATCAGCGCCAGACTGTCCTTGTGTTCATCAGGCCTGGCAACGATCAATTTTGCACCGGTCATCAGCGTCCAAAAGAATTCCCAAACCGAAACATCGAAGCTGTACGGTGTCTTTTGTAATATCCGATCGCTTTGATCCAGCGAGTACTGCGCCTGCATCCATTGCAGACGGTTGACGATGCCCTGATGCGGTACGCCGGCGCCTTTCGGCTGGCCGGTTGAACCGGAGGTGTAAATGCAATAGGCAAGGTTTTCGGGCATAAGCGGAATGCCGGGATTAGCGTCGGAAGCCCCCTCTACAACGCCCCATTCGCTATCCAGACAGAGGACAGCCGCCGCAGAAGCTGCGAGTTTCCCCCGGCAGGCTTCTTGCGTAAGCACAATCGGTGCGCCGACATCGTGCAACATGAAGTCCAGCCGGTCTTGCGGATAGCCGGGATCGAGCGGCACATAGGCGCCTCCGGCTTTAAGGATGCCCAATAAGCCGATCACCATTTCCAGAGAACGCTCCAGACAAACGCCTACCAACACATCCGGCCCAACGCCCTGATCGCACAGATAATGCGCCAAGCGATTGGCTTTGCTATTCAGCTCGGCATAGCTTAGCGATTGCCGTTCGAACATCACCGCGAGCGCATCCGGCGTTTTTTTAACTTGCGCTTCGAACAGTGCATGCAAACTCTGCCCGGCAGGATAATCGGCCGTAGTGGCATTCCAGTCGACAAGCACCTGTTTGCGCTCAAGCTGAGTTAATAAAGGCAATTCAGAAATCCGACTGTCCGGCTGGCTGACCATGCCGGCCAGCAACGTTTCAAAATGCCCGGCCATGCGGGCGATGGTCTTTTCCTCGAACAGTTCCGTACTGTATTCAAACGTGCAGACAATGCTGTCATCCGTTTTTGTTGCCAGCAATGTCAGATCGAATTTTGCCGTTGTGCTCCCGGCCTCCAACAGTTGAAAATTCAAACCGGGGATTTCCGGCAGGTCCATCGAACTGCTTTGATAGTTGAACATGACCTGGAAAAGCGGATGATGGCCCAGATTGCGCTCAGGGTGAAGCTCTTCAACCAATTGTTCAAAAGGAAAATCCTGGTGTTTTTTTGCATCCAGAAGATTGCGCCGCACTTCAGCCAAGAAATCTGCCAGCCGCGGATTACCGTCTGCTTGGGTACGCAAAACCAAGGTGTTGACAAAAAAACCGATCAATTTTTCCAGTTCGGGCTTATTCCGATTGGTCGCGGGATAACCGATGCATAGATCATCCATCGACGTGTAGCGGTGCAGCAATAAGGAAAAAGCGCCCATCAAGGTCATGAATAAGGTCATATCCAGCGCCCTGCTAAGCCGCATAATGCCGTCGCTTAATGCCTTCGGCAATGCCATCGAATAAACGGCGCCCCGGTTGGTGCGGATCGGCGGCCTGGGCCGATCCGACGGCAGCGTTAAAACCTGCGGGACGCCGCCAAGAAAATTCAACCAGTAACCAAGTTGTTTATCCCGAGCCTCCCCCACTAATTTCGAACGCTGCCAACTGGCGTAATCGGCATACTGGATAGCCAGTTCCGGCAACAATGACGGCTCGCCCTTCATCAATGCCTGATAGAGCTGCCCGATTTCACTTATCAGCAGGCGTAGCGACCATTCATCCGAAACAATATGATGCATGCTGAGCAGCAGCATAAATTCCTGCGGTTTTATCAGCAAAAGCGTCATCCGCAACAAGGGCTCGGCTGCTGTCAACACAAACGGCTTTTGCAATTCCCGCTTTATCAGCTTGTCTTGTTCGGCATCCAGGTCATGCAACGGCAAACAGCTCAAATCAACCAAAGACAAAGGCACGCTAATAGTGTCCAGCACGACTTGTTCGGTTTGTCCGTTTGCTATTCCGAACGCCGTACGCAATACCTCGTGCCTGCGCACAACTTCGTTGACACACTGCTCCAATAGCGAAATATTCAACTCCCCCGAAATCCGTATCGCTCCGGCCACGTTGTAATTCGGATTTTCAGGGTCCAATTGCGCCAGAAACCACATGCGCTCCTGGGCGAAAGATAAAGGCAGGCCGTTTTCCCTATGCCGTCTGGGAATAGCGTCCGCGTTGACTTTGCCTTTATTTTTTAACAGCTTCGAAAGAAGCGCCCGCTTCTCGGCGGATAGATTCGCGATTTGTGTAGCGGTGCTGTTCATATCCGGGTGTCCTGTAACGAGCTGTTGGTTATTAACGACTTCGCTTCTTCATCGCTGAGCCGGTCTATTTCCGCCAACAGCGCAGACATCTCGCCGTCGGCTAATTGCTCGATCTGCGTTTGCATGATCAATTGCGCCAATTCCTTTATTGTCGTTTTTTGGAATATATCTTCCACGGCAAGCTCAATACCGAAATGTTCCTGAATGCGCGATACAACCTGGATAGCCAACAGCGAATGGCCGCCCAACTCAAAGAAATCCCGGTTAACGCCTACCGCCGTTATACCGAGAACTTCCATCCAGATACCCGCCAAGGCTTGCTCTATGGAATCGCCCGGCATATCGTCTTGTTGGTCGATAGCCGCGCTATAACTGTCGGGCGGAAGCAGCGCTTTTCGGTTTATTTTGCCGTTAGCCGTCAACGGAAAAGCGTCCAAAAACACATAGGCCGAAGGCTGCATATAGTCCGGTACGCTTTCCTTAATCGCGTTACGCAAGATTTCCTCCGTTACCGCCCGGTTCCGCTGAACGGCCAGGTAGGCAACCAAGCGCGTATTTCCCGGTTGATCTTCCCGAGCTAAGACGACCGCTTCATCGACACCGGGTTGCTCCATAAGCCTTGCCTCGATTTCCCCCAGCTCAATCCTGAAACCGCGTATTTTCACCTGATGATCGATACGGCCTAAAAATTCGATGTTGCCGTCCGGGCGGTAACGCGCCAGGTCGCCGGTTTTATACAGCCTGCCGCCGTCAGCCTGGAACGGATCGGGGATGAACTTTTCCGCGGTCAGTTCGGGACGCCGCCAATAACCGCGCGCCACGCCTTCGCCGCCGATATGCAGTTCGCCCTGTACGCCGACAGGCACCGGGTTGCCTGAGCTATCCAGGATGTAGAGCCGGGCGTTGCGGATCGGCCGCCCTATCGACAGCGGTTTGTCCAGGCCGTCCTGGCTTGTCAGGTAAACACTGCTCCAAACCGAGCCTTCGGTCGGACCGTATTCGTTGTACAACGGTACCTGCGGCAATAGCGCATAGTGTTGCTTAACGATCTCGGTTGAGCAGGCTTCTCCGGCGACGATGGCTGTTTTCAGAATTTGCATCTGCGCTGCCGCTTGTTTCAGCAGCAACGCGTAGAAGGACGGCAACGCCAGCAGATGCGATACCCGCCGGTTGGCAATGATGCCGGCCAATGCGGCCGGATCTTTGGCCGCGGCGTCCGTCGGCAGGCACAGGCAACCGCCCTGCCCCAGCGTCCAGAACAGTCCGGCCACCGAACTGTCGAACGCGAACGAGGACAGCAACAGATAGGCGCTGACCGGTTCCCGGTAGTTCGCAAAGCGCGCGGCTGTCGAATGCGCGGCGTTGCGATGCGAAACCATCACGCCTTTGGGCTGACCGGTCGAACCGGAGGTGTAGATGATATAGGCCAGATCGAGCGGGTGATTGCAGGGTGCCGGATTGTCGGCCGGACATTGCGCAATGGCCGGCCAATCGCTGTCCAGATAAATCGTTTCCTTCGCGCTGTCCGGTAAGGCTGCGGCCAGCCGCTGTTGGGTCAGCAGCACGGCAATCCGCGCATCCTTCAACATAGTGTCGATGCGTTCCTCGGGATAATGCGGATCGAGCGGTACATAGGCCCCGCCTGCCTTCAGTATGCCCAGCATGCCGACCGCCATCTCCAACGACCGCTCGACGCAAAGCCCCACTGGCACATCCGGCCCGACCCCTTTGGAGCGCAGATAGTGGGCTAACCGGTTGGCTTTGGCGTTCAGTTCGGCATAACTTAAGGTCTGTCCTGCAAACGCCACCGCATCGGCATCCGGCGTCCTTTCAACTTGCGCTTCGAACAAGGCATGCAAACTTTGTTCGGCAGGAAACTTTGCGGCGGTGGCGTTGAAATCGAACAGCAGTTGCCGTCGTTCAGCCACCGACATGATGCCGATAGTATCCACCGCTTGCTGCGGATTTTGCTCCAGCGCCGTTACCAAACCTTCGATGGCGGTACAGAGATAACCGGCAATTCGCGCCGGATCGATCCCGCCGGCGCATTGTACGGTCAAACCGAAGCCCTGCCCCAGATCGTCCACCGACAATGTCAGCGGATAATTGGTGCGTTCTTCGCTGCCGACCACGCGCATGCCTTCCCATTCCAGCAATACCGATTGATCCGGCGCAGCGGTCATCGTCGAGTGACGGTAATTCAGCAGCGCGGTAAACAGCGGCGCCGAGGCCGGTACGGCGCTGCAACGCTGGGCCAGCGCAAGCGAGGCTTGTTCGTGCATCAGCAATTCGTTCAAGTTGCGATGCGTGATCCCGACCATTTCCTGAGCCGTCCGTCCGCGCAACGACACCCGTATCGGCAAGGTATTGATAAACATGCCCACCGCCTTATCCGCTCCGCCGCTGTCGCCTTGCAAACGGCCGAACAACACCGTACCGAAGACCACATCGTCGCAACTGCTGCACAGCCTCATCATTAATGCCCAGGCCACATGAAACAAGCTCGCCGGAGTAACGCCATGACGCCCCGCACTGTTGCGGATGCGCCGCGCCAAATCCGCGTCCAGCGACAGCACGGCTTCGCCGACTTGTCCACCGTTGCCTTGCACGTTCAGCAACCCGAACGGCGCGGTCGGTTCGTCAATGTCGCCAAGCTGCCGGCGGAAATAGCTCTCATG
>JBAQYH010000921.1:0-2169 GCA_049299935.1 Methylobacter sp.
AGTAAGTCCTCAATCAAATTAACATGATCGCCATCTTTATGGGACAAAACGAGGAGTTCGATGGTTGGGTCAGCCATCGATTTGAGTTTATCGACAAGATATTGAACGCTTGGCCCCCCCGCTGAAACTTTATTATTGAGCGATCCCAGATCGAACAACAGCGTGGAGATCAATGCACCGGATGTGTCGTAGATTTCGACAAAAGTCCCCATCCCTTGTCCCACATCAAGGACGGTAATATTTACTAATCCGGTCGCCATTACGCCACTCCTCTTTTGACCAATAAACTCATCTTGCCACCTTGGTTCTGCGCCCCGAGCGCAGGCGGCGCTGCACCGGATTCACCGGGATTGCCGGTTTTCCGGCAACGCTAAGCACCTTTTTTTCGACTTGCGCCGAGCTGACGCTATCGGGGTCGGCATCGTAAGCTGCGTACCAGCCGATGGCGCTGTTAGGCGGATTGGGTTTCGTCGCCCCAAACAGGCAGATGTCGGCATTCCCCGGCGGGAAACTCCAGCAAAGGATAGATAGCGCAAACCGGCGCAAGGTCAGCAAATAGCCCAAAGCGCCTTCATCGTCCGCGGGGTAAGTCGAAAACTCGAAACTACGAAAACCGATTTTCAATACGCCCTGTATCGGAATGCTGCCGCCGATTGCCGGGGTGTTGGGCAGCTTTAGCCCCAGATATACCGGCATGTCGGTTGAAGTCGCCCCCTGCGACCAGGCCGCCAGCAGCGATACGCTCATACCGGCGCTTCCGGCGAGCGCGCCGATGGTGCCCAGGTCGAGGTTAAAGACCAGGCCGTACCAAGGCGAAGTCATCGGCGTCTGATCCAACGGGCAGGAGATCGAGGTAAAGCCCATATCTTCCGGCGTTTGCCCTGAAGGGAGTTCTCCGGTTGCGGAAAGATTAGGGCTTGAAACCAGTGTGGCCGCGACCAGCGGAAAGTTGCTCACCAGCGACGAGGGTCTGGCGATACTATCCGCCAGATCGAAAGAAATCGCCCCTTCGTTGGCGACGAATTCCTGGGTGTCGGGGGCCGCTCTTTGAAAGGCCATCACGATATTCAATCCGCCAAAACGCAGGTAGCCGTCGATTTCACTGGCCGTGTCGGGGCCGTAAGAGTACAAATCGAAGTTCGCAAGATAGGCAAAACGCATATTCCCGGTCAACGCAAACTTGGTCAGAATCGTGTCGGCATTCTCGCCGCCCCCGGTTTCCACCCGGACGGACAGAAACTCGACCCCTACCAGCACCGCATTCAACGCATTAAAGGCATTCTGTTCGGACAGGGAAAACAGGTAGGAAGGCGAACCGCCGCTTTGCTGGTAGGTGCCGTTCATGATCAGGTTATTGCCCCGCGCCGCATTGATCTTCGATAACACCGATCCGAACAGGTCGTTGACCATCAGTTCCACCTGCGCTGCAAAATCCGCCACATGGGCATTGGCAAAGCGCACTTGCAACTGGAGGGTTTTAAACCCGAACGGGATGGTGACGTCGGCGACAAGATCCTGCAAATCTTCGTAAGCGATCAGGCCGAAAGCCGCCGTCTGTTGCAGGTCGATACCGTTACCGGTAGCGGTGAACGGCGTGATCGAAAAGCCCAGGTGATGGGCGAAAAATTGCGAGGTGTCTATCCCGGCAGAAAGGAACTGCAATTCATCGGGCATCTGGGTGAAATCTACCGGCGCGTTGAAAAACAGTACGCCGTTCCACATCGGGTTGCCGGCGACCTCGCGGTAAAAAATAGCGTAAGGATCGTTGGTATCCCCTGCCTCTTCAGCCTCTTCGGCGCGCTTTGCCGCATAGGCGATGATTTCTAAAAGTTTTAACTGGGTTGGCAGCACGGATTGGTTGGTGTCGGAATCCCATGCCGCTTCCTTCCAGCCCCAACAATTGGCGTCCTTGACCAAATCCTCCAACGACCTGTTGCAGTATTTAAACAGCATGATGGTCGGGTTGGTGCCGCCGGTACGCCAGGAGCGGGGAGAAAGCTGGAATGTCCAGCCTTCGATGTCGGTTTCCAGCACGCCGGCAACGGCAAGAACCTGCGATTGGTACTTCAGCGATTCGGCATCGGCGGGATAAACGGCGAGAAACGCGGTTTCGGTTGCATACAGGCTTGAAGGCAGCGGGCCGTAAGCTCCGGTTAAACTGTCAATGAC
>JBAQYH010000922.1:0-3020 GCA_049299935.1 Methylobacter sp.
GATTAATGCGCTTATCGAGGTATCGGGCAGGAAACCGGAGTCTATTTTTGCCTCCGATTTGGGCTTTGCGCTGGGACCAAGGCTTAATGCTGCAGGGCGCATGGATGATATGTCGCTGGGCATTCAATGTCTGCTGAGCGAAGATCCGGCGCTGGCAAAAACCATGGCGCTGCAACTCGACGAGTTGAACAACGACCGACGGGAGATTGAAGGGCAAATGAAAAACGAGGCCATGGCTTTGTTAAGCGAGATGAAAAAACTCGATGAACACCATTTGCCTGCGGGGGTCTGCCTGTATGACGGAAACTGGCATCAGGGTGTGATCGGCATTTTGGCGTCGCGGATTAAAGATCAATTGCATCGTCCCGTTATTGCTTTTGCGCCTGCCGGAAAAGATGAGATAAAAGGCTCGGCCCGCTCGATTCCCGGCGTTCATATTCGTGATGTATTGAGCGATATTGCCGCTGCCCATCCTAAATTGCTGAGTAAATTCGGCGGCCATGCGATGGCCGCAGGCATGAGTTTGAAAATGCACGACTATCCGCCTTTTGCGTTGGCTTTTGATGAAATGGTCAGAAAGCGTCTGGCAACTATCGACCTGGAGCAGAAAATCTATTCCGACGGCGAGTTGACCGAACAGGAAATGACTATCGAATTTGCCGATTTATTGCAGAATGCCGGTACCTGGGGACAGGACTTTCCCGAGCCTGTGTTTGACGGGGTTTTCGATGTGATTCAATCGCGCATTGTCGGGCAGCGTCATCTTAAATTAGTGCTGAGAAAGCCGCACGGCAATTTGCTGATTGATGCGATTGCTTTTTATGTGGATAAGCCGGAAAACTGGCTGGGTTTGCGTCACATCAAGGCGGCTTACAAACTGGACATCAATGAATTCAAGGGAAATCGCAGTGTGCAGTTTATAGTGCAGTATCTGGAAAAAATCACATAAAAAAGGGCGGATAAACCGCCCTTTTTTGTATTTACAAGTTGCTTATTTTTTTGTTTCAGCTGGCGCTGCGGGTGCAGGTTCAGCGGCTTTGGCTGGTTCTTCAGCCTTAGCGGGTTCCGCTGCTGCTGGAGCCGCTGGTTTTTCTTCGGCCGCTTGAGGCGCGGCGGCACCTTCAGCTGCTTTAGCCGGTTCCGCGGCAACAGGTTGTTCTGCCGTAGCAGGGGCAGGAGCCGCTTCAGCTTTTGGCTGTTCTTCGGTCAGCGGCACCAAGATTTCTACTTTGGCTTGTTTACGCAATGTTTCTATCATGCCCTGAACTTTCTTGCGTTGCAGGAAAGGCGTCAGCTGTTCTTTAACCGCTTCCAAAGGTGGAGGCGTTAACGGACGGGAATCTTCTTTTAAAATCACATGGAAGCCGAACTGGGTCTTAACAGGTTCTTTGCTGTATTTGCCTTTTTCCAATGCTGACACTGCTTCTGAGAAAGGAGCAACCATTTGTCCGGCAGAAAACCAGCCTAAATCACCGCCATTTTGCGATTCTTTAGCATCCAATGAGTTCTTGTTGGCCAATTTGGCAAAATCCGCACCCTTATCCAATTCGGCAATCAGCTTTTTAGCTTCCGCTTCGGTTTTGACCAGGATATGACGCGCTTTAAACTCGGTTCCCTTTTCAGCGGCAACTTTACTGTCGTATTCGGCTTTGATTTCTGCTTCAGTTACCGGATTGGCTTTGATGAAGTTTTGCAGGTCGGCTTGTGTCAGCAATGCCTTTTTAGCGGCTTCAAGCTGAGCGATGACTTCAGGTGATTTGTCCAATTGTTTTTGCGTGGCGTCCTGAACCAGCAATTCGCGCTGAACGAGTTCTTCAACCAGTTTTTCTTTAGGGAAGGTTTGTCCGTGGCTACGTTCGGCAATTTCTTTTTCAAGCGTCTCAAGCGCTGATTTGGAGATATATTGGCCGTTGACAACAGCAATGGCATCGGCTTTGTCAACTACGGGCGCAACGGTTGCAGCAGGGGACGCACTGCCGGTATCAGCGGCTTTTTCTTGATTACAGCCGGCAATCAATGCTGTGCCGGCAACAAGTAAGGGGATGAATTTTTTCATTTATAATCTTCCTTTGGTTTGTTCAGAGGGTGAGAGAGCATTAATGCCTAAGGCATGAATTTGTTGTTTCATCATATCGCCCAGCGCGTTATAGATAAGCTGGTGTCGCTGAACTAAAGACCTGTCTTCAAAAATTTCAGCGACGATAGTAACATGATAATGACCGCCGCCGCTACGTGCGCCGGCATGTCCGGCATGGGCCGCGCTGTTATCAATGATTTCCAGCAGTCCTGGATTAAAGGCATCATTCAGCAGCTTTTTAATTAATTCCGATGTCATTGTGGAAAGACCTTCTTAAATGGTTTAACGGTTATCTTGGCGTAAACCCCGGCATCGATATAGGGATCAACGTCCGCCCATCGCCTGGCATCTGTCAAGCTTTCAAACTCGGCAACCACCAGACTGCCGGTAAAACCGGCCGACCCCGGATTCTCGCTATCAATGGAAGGATGTGGACCTGCCAGCACCAATCGTCCGGCATCTTGTAGATCCTGCAAGCGCTTGAGATGTGCCGGGCGCACTGACAGCCTTTTTTCCAGGCTATCCGCTACATCTTCGCTGATAATGGCGTATAACACTTTTTATTCCTCTGTATCGGGGATGTATTTATATAAAAAAACCATTTGCAGCAAAATAAAAACAACCATTAATGCCGGTACGCCAAATGTCTTAAAGGTAACCCAATCATCGGTATTGTAATTGTACATGACATAAAGGTTGATAAAGCCTACGCTAATAAAGAAGCAGCCCCATAGAGTGTTTAACCGTTTCCAGACCGATGCGGGCAAGGTTAAGCTGCCGGACATCATTTTTTCAATGAAGGGTTTTTTACCGATAAACTGGCTACCCAAAAAAGCTGCGCCAAATAGCCATTCGATGATGGATAGCTTCCATTTGATAAACTGCTCATCCTGCAAATAGAGAGTCGCTCCTCCCATGACCAGAATCAACCCCAAGGTAATCC
>JBAQYH010000923.1:0-5018 GCA_049299935.1 Methylobacter sp.
TGCCGCCGGCCTGCTGCCGGGAATCAACGGCTTGCAGATTGGCACGGTGCTCGATACCGAGGATAGCGAAGACGGCGGCCAGTATCGGGTTAAAGTGCATGTACCGACGATAACTTCGGGTAACGAAGGTTTCTGGGCGCGTGTCGCGACCCTCGATGCAGGACCGGGCAGGGGGGTATATTTCCGTCCGCAGCCGAATGACGAAGTTGTGTTGGGCTTCCTTGGCGATGATCCCCGCGAACCCGTTATTTTGGGTTATCTGCATAGCAAGAGCAGTAATCAATCGCCTCTTCCCGAACAGGATGGACAGCAACAATTCGGCTTTGTGACTAAAGAGGGAATCAAGCTCGTTTTCGATGAGACCAACAAGAAGATGAGCCTTATTGTCCCGGCCGGGTCGGGAGAAAAATCCATCGTTATTAATGACAGTTCCGGTGCCATGGAATTGAAGGATGAAAACCAAAACAGCATCAAGATGGATGCAAAAGGGATAACCATTCAATCGAGTTCAGGGATGGTCACCATCAAAGGAACGCAGGTGCTGATTAATTGATTGGCTTGTTACACGACAGCTTTGCCAGACATGCAAACGATATTTTGTAGATAAAAGGGTACTTATGCCGGCCGCAGCGCGAATTTCAGATAATCATGTTTGCCCGATGGCCAATCCGAACGGCAGTCCGCATACCGGCGGACCGATTTTGCCGCCGGGCATACCGACCGTCCTTATAGGCGGACAGCCCGCCGCAACTGTCGGGAACATGTGCACCTGTGCCGGACCACCGGACAGCATCGCCATGGGCTCTACAACGGTAATGATCGGCGGACAACCCGCAGCGCGGCAAGGAGATTCAACGGCGCATGGAGGCAGTATTGTTGCCGGGTGTCCTACCGTCATGATCGGCGGATGAGATAGCGAGAACATAAACTTTTAAAAGGTGTCAACCCTATGGAAAAAACAGATCGCTCATTTTTAGGCATCGGTTGGAGCTTTCCGCCGACATTTCGCCGCGAATGGCACGGCGTTGAGATGCTGGTTGAAGAAGAGGATGTACGCAGCAGCTTGCAGATCATTATATCGACCATTACCGGTGAACGCGTGATGCTGCCTACATTCGGCGCAAACCTGCTGCCTTATGTTTTCGACACCATGAATGTGCAGAACTGCACCTTAATCGAAAAAATTGTCAAAGATGCGCTGACCTTTCATGAGCCGCGCGTCATTATCGAGGATGTTGTTACCACGCCGAAACAAGAAAGCGGCATCCTTGAAATCGATGTTTCGTACAAGATTATCGCCACCAATACGCGCTACAACTACGTATTCCCGTTCTATATCCAAGAAGCAACGAATATCGCAATATGAAGAACTGTAATTGCCACTATGAAATGCCGCGTGACGGCTCCGGCCAGCTTGGCCGCTATCTGACGGCGCTGGATCCTTCCTATGCGCCGGTTGACGGCCGAAGTTTCGAAGATTTATTGGTGTTTGCAAAACGCTATGCCGGACAGGTCCGTTTTTACGACATCCCTGAGAGCGTTATCGACGACAATATAGCGCCTGAACATGTCAGCTGGCGGGAGTTTTTTCGCCGCGATATGGCGGTCATCGCCGCTTCCATTTCGGTTGTCGATACTGCGAAACTAAAACGCGATTACGACCAGAACCGGGATCATCTCGATGCCCATCCAAGCGCCGGTACCTTAAATGACCTTTTCGATCCGATCCTGGGGATCGTTGCGCAAATCGACCGTTGGTATTCCATTGCAATTCAAGAGAATCCGCTGCATAACGATCTGGAACTCGCGATAAATTCGTCGCTACGCGAGCAGGTCAAAAAGATCGTTGCCTACGAAGAGGCCTATAAACATGTCGACACTAAGCATCCTCTGAAGCTGGACTTTACAGTAATCGAAAACAGCAGTCTCTGGGGACTAGATGAAACCATCGAACCCGACTCTACGATTTATCAAGGCGCGACCCTTGCTGACCAGATCCGTTATGCAGCCCTTTATGTCGACGAAATTTTCCACGCTTTCTACGGTTTCATGACTGATCTTGTCGAGGTAAAGTCGGTGCAATACATGCACTTCGCGCTGGAAGCCTATCCTGCGCATCAGCCGCACATGGCGCTTTTCATTACGTTCCTCGAACTGTTCCGGCTTGCGCAAAACCAGATGAACGGGCTTACCGAACGGCTGCTGGATTTTTATTATCAGGATGTCCTGCGCCTTGCTCCCAAGCCTTCCGTAGCGGATAGAGTTCATATCGTTTTTGAACTGGCGAAAGATGTCGGCGACTATGATCTTGCACAAGGAACAGCGCTCAAGGCAGGAAAAGATGCTTCGGGTAAAGAGCAAGTTTACGCGACTGAAACAGACTTGGTTATCAACCAGGCGAAAGTCAAGGAACTGAAGACTGTCTTCATTCAGAAAGCCGAGTCCATCGACTCAACTATAGGGCAAATCGATGCTGCGGCAAGTAAGATTGACGGGGTGTTTGCCCGTCCGGTCGCGAATTCTCTGGATGGGTTTGGAGAAAAAATTACCGATCCGAGCGGTAAATGGCCGACATTCGGCAAAGGCAATCCTTCCGCGCAAAAACCCAGGAACATTTGCCAAGCAATCGACCAATACAAAGAAATTTCATCGCGTAAAGACCAAGCTCAGATCGGTTTTGCCGTTGCAACACCGCAATTGGTTCTGCAAGGCGGCAACCGGCTTATTGAGTGGCACATACAGAATCTGTCCAATCTTCTGCCTGAGCCGGTTGAAGCGAAAGCCGGATATGAGCTCGAAATATGGTTAACCGGTGAGAAAGGCTGGCTCAAGATTACCGCTGTCTTAGCCGACGCGGACATTACCAAATTGAAGCTAGCCGAGAGATTAGGTATCTTCGACTCAACGCTCACAACATCGTCAGGCTATTACATTAACCGCGATAATGATTCGCTCCATATCTATTTACCGGTTGCTGAAAATGCCATTATTCCGTTCGATGCCAAGCTGCACGCCGGTTATCCGTATGTGACGGCCTATCCGGTTGCGCAAATCATGCTTGGATCAAGTTTGAATATCGATTATGCGACATTCGACAGACAGAGCCTCTACAAGCAATCGCTTACGGTACGGGTCGGTTCGATGCTACCGTCCAAAACCGAGATGGATGGGTATAAAGATGCAGAACAGAAATTTTTCAGTGCGCTTTCCAAGACGATCCATCTTGACGGGCTCAAGACGCTTGTTTTGCAAAACGACAACGGTTTGCTTGATGCGAATAAGCCGTTCGATCCGTTCACGGCGTATCCCGGCAAGGGGAAATCTTTTTATGTCGGCAGTGCCGAGGTCTTTAATAAACCGCTAGGCAAGCTCGCTATCGAAATCAAAAAAAACCTGGATATTGAGAATAAGGTTACCGGCTCTAACTTTGTCACCATAGAAATGATGACAACTCAACTTCCCCCCGAGTATGCTGTCAGCGTATTGGCCGGACGGCACTGGTTCCCACTTTCCAACGAAACCGGTGATGATTTCACGCGTAAAGAACTTGCTGCGAATATATTGTACCGACCGGAGATTGACATCAATGGAAGGGTTACAACGGCGAAACCTTTCGCACTCGACCGCACACCGATAGAGGCAGTTAGCGAATGGCAATCGCAAACTGTAAAGGGTTTTGTCAGGATCGATAATCTCCACTCCGTTACTATCGGCGACAGTACCTATATCCAGGCAAGCCAGGCGTTAGCGCCAGCACTACAGATCAAGGAAATCTCCGTCAGTTATTACTCCGAGCTTGTAAAGCTCGATCCTTTGATTGACCAGTTTTTCCATGTCTACCCTTTCGGCGTGACAGAAGTCTTTGTTAAAGAACAGGAGAACTCTTCCACATTTGCGTTAGGTAAGTCCGACCCGTTATCGACTGCGATCCAGCTTAATTTTAAACGGGGTATGGGTAATCTGTTTACCACCCTCGACAGCGCAAAAGACAATTTGCTCGTTAATGCCGATGGGCACTTGCTGCCGCAATTTACCTATCTCAGCCCGAACGCCTTCTATCAGCCAACCAATCTCGGCCAAAGCGGACTTTCCGAAAAACACATGATGGAGACGCTGATACTCGAAGCGAGCGGCATAAGGCAAACAAAGGAGAGTGGGAATAACCAGTATTCCGGCGATTTGCAAGAGGAAGGGATGCTGTTCATAGGCCTGGAGAAACTGCAACCGCTCAATACCTTGTCGCTACTCTTCCAATTTGCCGATGGCAGTGCCGACGACGAAGACAATGACCCGCCCGAGATTCATTGGTCGTATCTGGCCGATAACGAATGGCGTCCGCTGAAAGGCGAGGCGTTGATCTCCGACGGCACCTATGGCTTCCAAACGACCGGCATCGTCAAGCTCGAGGTGCCCGAAGACAGCACCGATCATAATACCATCATGCCGGACGGTTTGCGTTGGTTTTGCGCCGGCGTCACGGAACATGCCGACCGCATCCCGATGTTGGTGAACGTTGTCGCCCAAGCCGTGGAAGCCCAATTTATCGATAATGGCAACGACCAATCGCATTTCGATACCGCGCTGGCAGCCGGCAGCATCAGTAAGCTTGCTGTTGCCGTTGCACAGGTCAGCAAGGTTGAACAGCCGTTTGCATCGTTCGACGGCAAGCACCAGGAAATCGGCAAAGAATTCTACACCCGTTCCAGCGAACGTTTGCGTCATAAAGCCCGTGCGATTACGCCATGGGATTATGAACATCTGGTGCTGGATCGTTTCCCGAGTATTTACAAAGTAAAATGCATCACCCACAGCGACCCCAACTGCCTTTGCCGTTCGTCAAGCGTCAGTACGACCGGGGACAGCGCAAACAACACGAGTTGCTGCGGGCCGCAGATAGCACCGGGACATGTATTGATCATACCGGTCGCCAACCTGAAAAACCGCAATGCCGCAAACCCCTTGCAACCTAAAACAGGCCGTAGGACGTTGCTGGAAATTCAGGACTATCTAAGCAAACG
>JBAQYH010000924.1:0-12689 GCA_049299935.1 Methylobacter sp.
TATTTCATTTGCAACAGTATCAATTCTTTCTGGTGGTTTTTGGAAACTTAAGTCAGATTTGACAGAACGCTTTCTGCGGCAATTATATTCAATAATGGATTGCGGCAGTCACTTTAGTGGGCAGCGTATTAAATTAAGCACACTGATAGTGCTGTGAACTGTACCAGCATTCGAGTAATCAGTCTATTTTCTGGACTGGTATGGGTAATGAAAAGATTATTTTAAGCAAGATAAAGATCATTATTATAATTTTGTATCAATAGCTTTTATTTACTGAAGAATTATTTATTAGCGGACGTTACCTTAGGTTATTTTTATTAACAATAGTTATGAAAGCTACATTGGCGTAAATCTATTATTTGGTTTACAGACAAGCGATTATTCTGGAATATGTTTGTCGGGTTATAATGGATGTTAGATGCTTTTTATTTCCTTTGCACTCTATGTCATGCTGATTCGGTTCATCCGTAGTCGAACGTTCAAGTTTAAAAACGCTGAAATTCTATAAGAATAATATTAAATTAAGAGAGGATAGTTATACGCAATTTTTCAAAATCGCGGTTGCCGTCAACGTTTGTTACGGCGGCAGCTTCGTGGGTTGCAGCAATGGTATTGGTTGATGCGCCACAGCCGTTGTTTGCTAAAGCATCAAATAAGATGCATTTTTTGCGGTTATCGTATTGGCGAAAAGGGTTATTTTTCCCGACTGTTACACCAGGTCCTGATGCGAGTTGCCGGCCTTCGGAAGTGGTATTACCCGCGGTAAAAGGGGGCTCTGCGGCAGAAAAGTTATTTTTTAGCCGCCATCACTTTGTTTCGGCCCGAATTTTTAGCGCTGTAAAGCGCAGCATCGGCGGTTCGCAGCAATTCTTCTTCTTTCATGCCATGGCCGGGATAGGATGATACGCCCAATGAGCAGGTGACTTGCGGGAGCGTTATGCCTTCGCAATTGATTTTAAGAGAGGCAACGCGCACTCTTAAATTTTCCGCGACAATCATGGCTTTGTTTAAATCGGTTTCCGGCAATAACAGCAGGAATTCCTCTCCACCGTACCGGCAGGCCAAGTCTACCTCACGCACCATCTGCGGCAGCAATTCTCCAAGGGCTATAAGAACAGCATCGCCGGCGGCATGGCCATATTCGTCATTGAAATGTTTAAAGTGATCGACGTCGAACATGATAATGCAAAGCTGACGCTGGTATCTTTTGCATCGTTTTAATTCATCGCTCAGCCAATTAAGCATGTTCCGCCTGTTTACCAAACCGGTTAGCGGGTCATGATGCGCCATATAAGTGAGCTGGTTGCGTAAATGCAAATTCATCATAGCAAGGCTGATATGTTCCAACACGGTGTTAGGCAGCTCTTCATCCCAGCTTTCTTTACGAATATTGTCCAGAGACAAACGCAAAATGCCGAATGTTTGATTCTGAATTTCCAGCGGAACGCTAAATGCGGTGGACATGTTTTCGTTTTCCCCTGGGCCCGACTCATCTGCACCGGAGTATTCATGTTCAACAAAAAGTCCGCCCCATGAAGCAATATGCTGCCATTTACCAAGCCGCTCATCCTCCAGTAAGCAAATGCTGCCCGGCATGTTCTGAAATATTTTCGGCATGGCTTGATCTATTTGCCGGTGCATTTCATCCAGGTTTTCGGCCGCCTGTAACTGACGGCTAAGTTCATTTAGCAGCATGACCTGCTCGCTTTGGGTGCGAAGTTGTACGGTGCGGATTTCAACTTTCTGCTCCAGCGTCTGGTTATACTCTTCCAGCTTTGCATGGGATTCGGACAGTTTTAGCGTGGTCGCTTCCAGATTGGCGTAAAGCCTGGCATTATTGATGGATATGGCGGCCTGCGATGACAGCAGGGTTAGCATTTCGAGATGATGCCGGGTAAAAACGCCCGCAGTGATATTATTTTCCAGATAGAGTATGCCGACTAATTTGCCTGAGTTCATCACCGGTATGCACAAGATAGATTTAGGCTTTTGTGTCAGTACATAAGGATCGTGAATAAACGGCCCGTCGGTACAGGCATCGGATAACAGCAGGTTTTGCCGGGTTCTTTCGACATAGCGAATGATGGGCAAAGACGCATTTTTAACATTCTCCACGGGGATAGCCTGCATTTCATACAGTTTATCGTTATCGATAGAGGCTTCGGTTACTATCATCAGGCGGTTATCTTCCCTTAATATGAACAGTCCCCGTTGCGCGCCTGCATTTTCGATCACGATACGCATAACTTTGCCCAGCAAAGTATCCAGCACCATCTCACCCGAAATAGCGCTGGACGCTTTCATCAGGGAGACCATATCCAGCGTTTCAGAGGTATTGGTGAGCGTTATCGATTTTTTACCGGTTGAAAAAGCATTGGTCCGGGTATGACTGTCGTGCTCTTTTAATGCGTGGGGCTTTAGCTCTTTATACGTTTCTTCCAGCATCTTGGCTTTAGCCAGCGCCCCCCAATAGAGATAACCTTGATGGGCATTTTCCAGGTAATGCCTGGCAAACACGAGTTTGCCGATGGAATGCCAAAATTTGGCGGCAAGCTCAAAAGCCAGTGCCTCATGCTGGAGAAAGCCGTTGACTCTGGCAGATTCTATGGCGTCGTCGTAACCGTTTATTGCATCGATAAAGCGGCCTTCAACCCTTGCCAGCTCCGCATCGACGAGCAAGAATTTATGCAGAAAGTTTTTTTCGCAGTTTACGGCCCATATCCGCATTTGCAGTTGTAATTTTTCGACCTTAGCCAGCCGCTCCGTATCGTCCGTATCGTCCTGGCCGCACAGCGCCAGAAGAATGAGGGACTGGTAGAAATTATATTCTGCCATGGCGCTGGTGCCGCTGATAAAAGAGATGTCCTTTTCCGCGGCCATGATGCAGGCAAGCGCTTGTTCATGGCGTTGATACAGATAAAGCGCTTGAGCCTTGGCTATTAAAAAATAGCAGGTGGCGACAATGACGTTTCGGGAGCGGCACTCGGACAAAAAATCGGCTTCGTTGATAGCATCGCTATCGAAGCATGCCCTGTGGGCGCTCAGGCCTCGTAAATTTGCGATGATTAACAGGTAACCCTGAATGGCATCGATCGGCATCTGGTGTTTGGCTTTTTGGACAAATTCCATGAACCGTTCCAGCCTCTCCTGCATGATGTCCAAGCGCATACCCTGATTGAAAAGGTTGGTTGTACCAAAGCCCAGGATGTAGCCTGCATATTGAAAATCGCCGCATTCAAGTCCGGTCTGGTAGCCGTCATTAAAAAGGCTTTCCGCCTCTTTAAAGGGTTTGTTCCAGTGAAACAGGAAAGCAATTGTGATGAATATGCCCCGGCACTTTTGAACAGGGTCGTGGTAGCTGTCGCTCATTTTCAAGCCCAGAAGGCCGAACTCATAGCCGAGCTTATATTGGCCCAGGACAGAACTGAGGACATTGGCGTAGGTGACGTAAGCCTTGGCCGATTCAGCGACATGGCCATATTTCAGCGAAATATTCGCCATCTTTACGGCTATCAGGTTATACAGGTCCGGATCGGCCATATAGCTTGTCGGCTGCATATTCATCAGTACTTTCATCGCGGCCTTGTGCCGTTCTGAAGTCATCGGCGGCGAGTCCAGCAAAGACGCAATCTCGCGACCGCGAAGATTTATTCTGGCTTCCGCCAGTTCGTCGTCAATCGCCTTTTTTACATCCTGTTCCGGCAAATCGAAACCCAGCATTTCCATGGCCTTGCGGCCTGAAGCGATGCCTTTTTGGTATTCCGCCTTAACGGTATTTTGATAAATCAGCAGCGTATAAAGATCGGCTTTCTCTATAGGGGTTCTGGCTTTACCGAGACTGACGTCTATCAGTTGCTGGGATGCTTTAAAGTTTCCGTTAAGATATTCCGCTTCGGCCAATTCTTTGTGCAGAAGGTAGCTGATTTCATAGTGGCTTTTCCATGCCGTAGCCGGCAAACAGGCTACGCCTTCGGTAAAGTAACTAAGCGAGGAAGAAAACGCCGTATTTTTCTTGGCCTTCTGCCCGGCTCTGAGGTTTAAATGGGCTAAAGCGATCAGGCTATCCTGATCCGTTATCAGCGCCTTACTTCGGCGGTGATGATCCGCTATCTCGAATAGCCGTTCATCCGCTTCTTCGGGGGGGCACTTTTCCAGCAGTAGCGTCCCTACCTGTAAATGCAACGCCTCAACCCGGTTTTCCGGTATCAGCGTATAGGCCGCTTCCTGAACCCGGTCATGCACAAACCTGAAATGATTTCTCCCTTGCAATATCATGCCGGCGCTGATGAACGGCTGGAGATTAATGATCTCTTGCCGGATGTCTTTGCCGGACACCATCGATAGATCCTTAGCGGTAAAGCTGTTGCCAAAGCAGGAGGCCAGCTTTAGCGATTCCCGTGCCGCCTCGGGAAACCGGTTCAGTTTTCTAAGCATTAACTCAGCCACATTGTCGGTGGCTTGCATCTGGCTTATTTTTTCCATATCCCATTGCCAGCCGGTATCCGGGACAAAGCTAAGCAACTTTTCGTCATACAGCGAGCGCAAAAATAATTTCAGGAAAAACGGATTTCCTTCGGTTTTTTTGAATATCGATATGGCTAAAGGCAGCGATCGGTCCAGCGAGCAGTTAAGCGCATCGGCGACTAACTGGTTGGTATCGGCTATATTCAGCGGCGTTAAAGCTAATCGTTCCAGCTTTCCGTTCGCGGCTTCTATCTCGGCTATGCACATCATGGCAGGGTGCGCGCCTTGCACCTCGTTATCCCGGTAAGAGCCGATCAGCAGGAAGTGTTTTAATTCCTTGTCGGTTGCAAGGATGGTAATAAGGTTGAGGCTGGCGGAGTCCGCCCACTGCAAGTCGTCGAGAAACAGGGCTAAAGGATGCTTTTCGTCGGCAAAGGTACGCACAAAGTTACCAAACACCAGGTTAAACCGGTTTTGCGATTCTACCGGTTCCAACTCCGGTACTGCCGGTTGCTTGCCGATCAGGGTTTCTACGCTCGGTATTACGTCAATAATGACTTGGGCATTAAGTCCGAGGGCGGCCAATAATTTCTTTCGCCACAGCGCTATTTGCTGGTCGCTTTCACCAAGAAGATGGGTGAATAACTTTTCGAATGCATTGGCTATGGCGCTGTAAGCGGTGTCTCTTACCAGCTTGTCGAATTTGCCGGAGATGAAATACCCGCCCAGACGGGTTATCGGCTTATGTAATTCATTAACCAATGCCGATTTCCCAACGCCGGAATAACCGGCTACCAGCAGCATTTCCCCAAAACCCTGGCTGGCCCGCTCGAATACAAAAAGCAATCTGTCCAGTTCCTGCTTCCGGCCGTAGAGTTTTTGCGAAATATGAAACTTGTCGGAGACGTCAAACCTGCCAAGCTCAAATGCAGGAATAGCGCCTTTTGATTTTAGTTCGTTGAAGCAGCGTAGAAGGTCTTTGTGCAATCCTGTTGCGCTCTGATAACGATCTTCTGCGTTTTTCTCCAACAGTTTCATGACGATATTAGAAACCGGGAGCGGCACTTTCGGGTTTATCGTGGCCGGCGGAATGGCGGGTTTTGCCAGATGGCAATGGATAATCTCGATCGGATCGTCAGCCTCGAATGGGGGGCGGCCCGATAGCATCTCGTAAAAAGAAATGCCCAGCGAATAAAAATCGGTTCTGTAATCCAAACTCCTGTTCATGCGCCCGGTTTGTTCCGGCGACATATACAATAAAGTTCCCTTAAGTTTGCGCAGGCCGATGGCTTCCTGGGTTTCCTGTTCCAGATGAGTGGCGATGCCAAAGTCGATATATTTGGCGATTTTTGACTCGGGCGAGATAACGATGTTTTCAGGTTTGATATCTTTAAATACAACCGAACCGGCATGAATGGCCGCAAGGCCGGAAGCCAGCTGAATGGCTATTGCCAAAAAGTCTTCCACTGCCAGACCGTCGGAAGCAATATAGTCTTTTAAGCGGATGGCGCCAAAGTCTTCGGTAATTATCGCAGGGCCGAAATTAGTGCTTTCCAAGCCGTAATATTGGATGATATTGGCATCGCTGAGCTGCGAGCCTATCTGGTAATCCCGTTTGAATTTTTCTACATCGTCCAGCGACAGGTATTTTGATGTGGGTATTTTGACGATAACGGCCGCGCTATCGTACGTCCGCTTCCCCTTGAAGATGGAAGAAGAGGCGCTTTTATAAATAAGCTCGTCTATTTTATAGTCAGGTATCGTTAACATTTGTGTATATTACTGATTAACCGGCCTTACGTATACCCCAAGGACTAATCGGGCAAGCCTAACAGTAGGATTGGGTTATGCATTCGTCAAAAAGCAGCGCGTTTGGCGGGTATTATCCGTCAAATGCAAACCTGTCTGGTTTGGGGTTTTTGCGGCGGCTTGACGGCTACGCGGTTTTCAACTGCAAGCTTATGTCGATGTACGGTATAATTATTCGATATTCCCACGACTTAGTACTCAGTAAATGGCCCAATTTTTTGAAATACACCCGGAAAGTCCGCAGTTGCGCTTGATACATCGCGCCGTGGAAATACTCCGTAAGGGTGGCGTTATCGTTTACCCGACCGATTCATCTTATGCGATTGCCTGTCATATAGGCGATAAGCAGGCGCTGGATAAAATCCGCCGTATCAGGCAGTTAGACGACAAGCACAATTTTACCTTGGTATGCAGGGATTTGGCCCAAGTATCCATGTTTACCAAAATCGGTAATGACGCTTTCCGGCTGATTAAAGCGTTAACGCCGGGAGCCTTTACCTTTATTTTGGAAGCTACGCGCGAGGTGCCGCGCCGGTTGCAACACCCCAAGAAGAAAACGGTAGGCATACGCGTTCCCGATCATCCGGTCGCGCAATTGCTGGTTCAGGAATTGGGTGAGCCCTTGTTCAGTTCTACGTTGATGTTGCCGGGGGAAGACCAGGCCTTGACCGATCCTTACGAGATCAGGAATAAACTTGAACATGAGCTGGATTTGGTAATTGACGCCGGCATTATTGAGTTTGAACAAACGACTATTATCGATTGTTCAGGTAATGGCGCTGAGATTATCCGGCAGGGCAAGGGCCTTGCTCCGATGTTGGCTGGATGAGGATGCAGACATGATGGATGAATTGACGCTGTTGCAACGCATAGTGGTTTGGATATTGCCGGTGGTTTTTGCGATCACCGTGCATGAGGTGGCGCATGGCTGGGTCGCAAAAAAATACGGCGATAATACCGCCTCGGCCTTGGGCAGACTGACTTTAAATCCGATTAAGCATATCGATTTGCTCGGAACCATTATTATCCCCGGTTTGTTGTTGCTCTCTTTTACCGGTTTTATTTTCGGTTGGGCAAAACCGGTGCCTGTCGATGCGCGGAATTTTAAAAATCCACGGCGCGATATGGCGATAGTCGCACTGGCAGGCCCGGTTGCTAATGTGTTGATGGCGGTCGGCTGGGCCTTGATAGCCCGGCTGGGAGTGACGATAGGTACGCAAGCCGAAGCAGTCTCATTGCCGCTGATTTATACCGGAATCGCCGGTATTTCAATCAACCTGGTATTGGCAATGATTAATTTATTGCCTATTCCGCCGCTGGACGGCAGCCGGATTCTGGCGGGTATTTTGCCGAGCTATTGGGCATGGCAATATAATCGTTTGGAGCGCTTCGGATTTATTATCTTATTGGTGCTGTTATACACGAATGTCTTGGGGGCGATTTTGGCTTATCCGATGTATGTTGCACAGCAAGTGTTTTTTTCAATTGCCGGGTTGTAAGTTGGCTTCCAAGCTTCGGCTTTTTTTCTGTATTCGCGAAGCTAGGGTTTGAGCATGAGCGAAGATATGAATCAGGCCGCGGACGAAACTTTAGATCAATTGCCAGTTGCGCCCATGCAGTCGTTCGCGATGGTTAACGGCGCGCCTTTTAACAAGCTGCCGGACGATCTTTACATTCCGCCGGATGCGCTGGAAGTGCTGCTGGACACTTTCGAAGGGCCGCTGGATTTATTGCTGTATTTGATACGCAGGCAAAACCTGGATATTGTTAACATCCCGATAGCCCAAATTACCCATCAATACATCGCTTATATTCAGGTCATGGGTATATTAAACCTGGAGCTGGCGGCGGAATATCTGGTCATGGCCGCGCTGTTGGCGGAAATCAAGTCCAGAATGCTGCTGCCAAGGCAACCCGATGCCGAAGAAGACGAGGAGGACCCGAGGGCGACGTTGATCCGTCGGTTGCAGGAATATGAACTGATTAAAAATGCGGCTGAAGAAATTGATCAGTTGCCCAGGGTTGAACGTGATATATTTGAAATCGGCGTCGATGTTTCGGCGCTAAAAGATTGCAAACAAACCTTGCCTGAGGTCCAGCTAAAAGAAATGCTGCTGGCATTTCAGGATGTACTTAAAAGGGCTGAACAGCTCAGTCATCATCAAATTACTAAAGAACCCTTATCTGTCCGTGAACGCATGTCAACCATTCTGGAAAACCTTAAAGGAGCGGATAGTCTCCTTTTCTCGCAGTTATTTATCCGAAAAGAAGGTCGGCACGGAGTCGTTGTCTCGTTTCTGGCAATCCTCGAGCTCAGCAAAGAACGACTCATCGATATTATCCAGTCAGAACCCTTTGCCGAAATCCGAGTCAGAACCGCCGCCCCCGCCGCCGCCGCCGATAGTTGAGTCTTTGTCATCCTCTGTCGACAATGCCTGTCCTGAGCGCAGCCGAAGGGCTCAGGACAGGCCTTTTGTAACTGAACAGCGTGAAATTAACGTGGAAATTAAACGTGTAGTTGAAGCCATTTTATTTGCTGCAAATAGACCGATGACCTGTAAACAGGTGCAGCAGGTTTTTCCTGAAATTGAGCAGCCGGACATACAGGAAATACAGGATGCCGTTGAGGCGATCAAAGAGGATTACAGGTTTAGGCCGGTTGAACTAAAGCAGGTCGCCAGCGGTTATCGTTTTCAGGTCAGGAAGGAATTGTCGCGCTGGGTATCGCGGTTGTTTGAAGAAAAGCCGCCACGGTATTCCCGCGCATTATTGGAGACGCTGGCCATTATCGCCTATCGTCAGCCGGCGACACGCGGAGATATTGAGGATATTCGGGGCGTCAGCGTCAGTTCCAACATTATCCATACGTTGCTTGAGCGCGAATGGATACGGGTGGTGGCGCACAAAGAAGTGCCGGGCCGGCCGGCTTTATACGGCACGACCAAACAATTTCTGGATTATTTTAATATTACGTCATTAAATGAACTGCCGACACTGCAAGAGATTCAAGAACTTGATTTGCCGGTAGATACTACGCAACAACCCATGCAGGTAAAGAGTGAAGAGCAAGAAACCACCGAACAGATCACCGAAACCATCGAGTAGTTCAGCGAAACAGCCGACAGCAAGGAAGCGGGACGACAGCAAGGATGCAGGAGGTAGGGCAGCGGTTGCGCAAGGCAGCAATGTGCCGAGCAGGCCGCCGAAGCCGCAGAGTGAAGGCAAGGCCGCCAACACGCCGAAAAAAATTGACGCTAACTCGCCAACCGAGGGTGAGCGTATCCAAAAGGTGCTGGCACGCGGCGGCGTCGGTTCCCGGCGGGAAATTGAACGCTGGATAGATGAGGGGCGGTTAAAGATTAACGGCAAGCCCGTCGGCTTGGGCGACCGCCTGAAAGACGGGGATTATTTGCAGATCAATGACCGGGTTGTCCATTGGGAAAAATTTGTCGAGCAGCCCACCCGAGTGCTGCTTTACCATAAACCGGTCGGCGAAGTGGTTACGCGCCGCGACCCGGAAGGTCGTCCGGTGGTGTTTACGCAGTTGCCGAAATTGGCCGTCAGCCGCTGGATAGCCGTCGGCCGTCTGGACATCAATACCTCGGGATTATTGCTGGTCACCAATAATGGCGAGCTGGCTAACCGATTAATGCACCCGTCAACGCAAGTGGAGCGTGAATATGCGGTGCGTATTTTGGGCGAGGTTTCAGACGCTACCCTGGCAAAACTCAAGCAGGGCGTGGAGCTTGAAGACGGCAACGCCAAGTTTGACGATATTAAATTTTTCGGCGGCGAAGGTGCCAATAAATGGTACAACGTTATCGTTGCCGAAGGCCGCAACCGATTGGTAAGGCGTTTGTGGGAGTCGCAGGAAGTCATCGTCAGTCGCTTAATGCGGGTGCGCTATGGGCCAGTGGTATTGCCGGAGCGGCTGAAAGCCCGTACGTTTTATGAGCTGACCGATAAAGAGTTGGAATTGTTGTTTGAGTTTGCGGGTATGGCGGGCGAAAAACCGGCAATGGCTGCCAAGCCCGAAGCTAAAGTCCAGAAGCCTAGAAAACGTTAGCGGCGCGGGTCGGGTTTATCCACAAGGCACAAGGGCGTGGTTGTGCCCGACATTGCCGGTAATTTATTTGGCCGAGACAACTTGGTTTCTGCCGTTGTTTTTAGCGGTATACATAGCTTCATCGGCGCGCTTGATGAAAGACTCGCTGGTGTCGTTGGTACGTAAGGTGCTGACGCCCAAGCTTGCGGTGATCTTAATGGTTGTCATGCCGTAGGCTATGGTATGGCGCTCAATAGAGGTGCGAATCCGTTCAGCCAGCAACTCTGCGCCGTTGGCGTCTGTGTCGCTTAATAAAATAACGAACTCTTCGCCGCCATAACGGAAAACCATATCGCTGTCTCTTAGGCTTTCTTTAATCAATTTTGCACTGGAAGCCAGGGTGAGGTCGCCGCAACCGTGGCCGTAGGTATCGTTGACGGCTTTAAAATGATCGATGTCAAAGAAAATAAGCGACAAATTTTTGGCATTGCGTACGGCAAGACTCATTTCCCGGTTAATGGAGTCATTAAACGAGGCCCTGTTATGGGTTTGGGTAAGCGGGTCCGTATAAGCCATTTTTAAAGCCTGATGAAACAAGGTTGCATTTTTCAACGGATAAATCAAACAGCAAAGCAGCGTTTCCAGTAACTGAAGGTCGATTTCGCTGAATCTATGGTTGCGCATCAGTTTTAACTCGCCCAGTTGTTGTTGCTCGACTTTAAGGGCGTAGTTGCAGGAATGCCTTGTAAAAACCCCGCTCTTTAATTCCAGCTCAAATTCCTTGTTGATATAAACATAGGCGCTATGAGGAATAGTATTTGCTATTTTGCTGCTGAAAATCGCAATCAGTTCATTAAATTCCAGGCTCGTTTGTAGCGCGCTGCTGATGTCATAATGTTGGAGGTCAACCGCTTTTGTCGCTTCAAAAGTGTTGTTGCTGATAATCGCTAAGTTTGCTGGTTTACTGGTCATGATCGCTTCCTCGTGGATTGAAACTATGATGTTGCAGTAACTAAAGCGAAGTACATGCCATTATTTAAAAACACTATAATAAACAGTGTGTTAATTATTATGTATTGATTTTGAATTTTAGTGGCGACATAAAGTTGACGCTGAAAAGTGGCAAGGGATTGCCGGTTTGGCGGCTTAAGCGGCGGCGTTGCCGTCGTTTTTAATCTTTATTGCAGTAATGCGTGTTGGTGATGCAAGGGTTTTGCTTTTAGGAAGCTAAGTCGTAAAATTTAATCTCTGACGTGATTGGCGGCCATAATAATAATATCGAAAAGGCGCTTTTCATGTAAAATGCGGGCAGTTGTGTTGAAATTTGTAGGAAATACGCGTGATGGATCAATGGCGTGGAATTGTCTGTAGCAAGGATTGCTACAATTTTTTGAGTACTGATGGTGCCGAGGAGAGGACTTGAACCTCCACGGGGTTGCCCCCACCAGCACCTGAAGCTGGCGTGTCTACCAATTTCACCACCTCGGCAGAGGTTAGCTGTAAAAGCTAAAGTGAGCGCGCACTATACCCATCCTCTTTGATTTTGTCAATTAAGCGCGAAGATTTTACCTAAACTTAATTGATTTCGAGTTAGACGTAATGACGTCACTTCGAGCAAATGGGGAATAGTTTTTGACATAAGACCCAAAAACTTTTCTCTTTCAATCCTAATCGATATACTAGGCCTATACATTAAGATATGTTTATTGTATCCATACTCTTTAATTTTTATTATTTAAATGACATTGAAGTCTAAAAAAGACGTTGATTTTAGTTCAACAACAGATCCATATGCTCAGCGCGAAGCTGAGAAATATGAGAACCCCATTCCCAGCCGCGAATTAATCCTCCAATTGATCGAACACGCTGGCAAACCGTTGCGCCGCGAAGAAATCGTCGAAGCGTTTTCCCTTGAATCCGAAGACCAGCTGGAGGCTTTGCGCCGTCGATTGCGGGCAATGGAAAGGGATGGGCAATTATTATTCAATCGCGGTAAAAAATATTGCCTGGTTAATAACGAAGATTTAATTGCCGGACGCATTATCGGCCATGCGGACGGTTTTGGTTTTCTTAAGCCGGATGACGGCTCGGATGACCTGTTCTTATCGCCGCGGGAAATGAATCCCTTGCTGCACAACGACCGGGCGCTGGTGCGTATTGCCGGGGTCGATAAAAAAGGTCGCAGGGAAGGGGCGGTTGTTGAAATTCTTCAGAGGAACACCCACCAGGTTGTAGGACGGCTCTACAAGGAAGACGGCTTTACCTATGTGGTGCCGGATAACAAAAATATAGCGCAAACCATCTTGATTCAAAAAGGCGGCGCAGGCAAGGCAAAGCAAGGACAGATAGTCGTTGCGGAAATTGTCGAGCA
>JBAQYH010000925.1:0-3077 GCA_049299935.1 Methylobacter sp.
ACGCCTGTACCGGGCCATACCCTGCGACCGCATGTGCGGCAACGCGATTTGGTAACAACATGAGCTGTGGCGCCAGTGACGTTAGTCTTACAGATATAACGCTTGCCTCGAGCATGTCTTCCTGCGTGAGCGGTGCTCCAGTGATATTGGATCTTGATTTTACGGTCAATTTTTCCTCGCCTGAACGCTGGGATATTGCCATTTACATCGCCAATGACGGTAAATTGCCGACATTACTGCCGGCAAGCGGCGGGGCTGCCAGTTGTTCTGTAGATGTACTGCCGATAACCGCTCCGGCTTCGGGATATACGTTTCCTGATTTGGACGGCGTCCCGCAAGGAACGGCCGACATTTGCGGCGATGGCGGCAACGCAATCAATGGAGGGACCGGTAGCGGCGTCAAGCGTATGACCGGCGTCACGCTGCCTTGTTATGCAAGTCAGGAAAGCGGAGGGAAATTATTTGTTCCCTTCACGGTGTCATGGGATAACCAAAGAAGCCCCATCGGCAGCTTATGCACGTCCAATCTTGATCCTGCGCCCAACACCGCGTCGAAATGCAATGCTCCGTTGAGCACTGTGACCGTCAATGTCGTGGTCCTGCCCAAAATAACCAAAACCAATGGCGGCACCACGATTAATCCCGGCACCGACACAAATTATACCGTCGTTATCACCAATGACTCGGGCGGTACGTTACAAGATACGGTCTTTACAGATCCGGCGGTAAGCAATCTGACGGTCAACAGCATAACCTGCGCGGCCGCCAATGGAGCAACTTGTCCGGCCGCCTCGGTGGCCGCCATGCAGGGTGCGGGCATTCTCATCCCTTCCGCCAACCTGCCCAATAACGGCAGCTTGACCTTTACCCTCAACGCCACCCTGTCAGGCAGCGCCCCGGTAACTACGCCGCCCAGCCATCTGGTTAATACAGCCAGTGTCAACGTCGCCGGCAATACCACCTCGGCCACGGACGATGATCTTATCGTGATCGCGCCTTCGGCGGCGAAGTCCTTCGCGCCGGGCACGATTACTGAGGGAGGCGGCTCGCAACTGACCATTACCCTGACTAATCCCACCGCCGCTGCGGTTACCGGCGTGTCGTTCACGGATACGTATCCGTCCGGCATGGTCAATACCTCTACGGGAACTACCACCTGCGGCGGCACCGTAACGGCAGTCGGCAACGGCGGCTCGGTGGCGTTGAGCGGCGGAACGATTCCGGCGCTGGGCAACTGCACGGTGACGGTGAGTGTCGCCGGCGCGGCGGCGGGCAGCTATACCAACAACACCGGCACCATAACGGCAGATGCTTTTACCATCCCGGCGGCCTCGGCGATGCTGACGGTCGAAAACTCATTATTCGGTTCTTTCAATGCCTGCGATACGGACGCTGTTCCCCATGCGACCTGCACCAATGCGACGACGCTTACCGACAGCCATATCACGACCAAGATTGCCGGTTCCGCGTTCGGCCTGGATATTGTCGCGCTGAAAACCACCGGTAGCCGAAATACCAGTTACAACCACAATGTCGGCATCGAACTGCTCGACAGCAGCAACAACAGCGGGACGCTTGATGCGAATAACTGCCGCTCCACCTGGACGGCGATCGCAGGCACTGCATTGAATTCGTCGTTTAGCCCGGCTAATAACGGCCTGATCACCGTGGGGCCGTTTTTAGTGTCCGATGCTTACCGCGATGTGCGGGCGCGTATAACGGATGGTACCAACACCCCCAAGATAGGCTGCTCGACCGATAATTTTGCGATTCGGCCGCCCGGCTTCACCAGTGTTACGTCCTCCATGACCAATGGCGGCACCGCCGGGATGCCGAGTGCAATAGCCGGATCAGGCGCATTTACGCTGAATGCGGCGACCGGTCTTTCCGGCTACAACGGCACCCCCAAGATCGACAACTCCGCGGTTGAGGCGCATGCCGGCGCGAAACAGAACGGTATCGTTACCGGCGTGTTTTCAGCGGCAGGAGCGACAGGAACCGCAACGGGAACCGGGTTCATTTATAGCGAAGTAGGCAATTTCCGGTTTCTTGGCTCGGACGCAGGTTTGGGCTCCACTGTTCCGAGAGGCGTATATGACGATACGTTTACTTCGGTTGATTCGGCAGGCGACTGCACCAACGATTTTTCCAATGTGCCCGTCGGTGTCAAATACGGATGCAAATTCGGGATTACCGCGAACAGCGGCTACTTCGGGCGGTTTTATCCCAAAGATTTTCTGTTGACGCCTGGAACGCTGACCAATCGCCAAGCCGCCTCTTGTTCGCCCGCCTCGGTTTTTACTTACGCAGGGGAACCGTTTCGCGTCACTTTTACATTGGCGGCGAGAAATGGGGCGGCTACGCCGCAACTTACCCGGAATTATGATGCCTCTGCCGGTTTTGCCGCGTTCGACGGAGCTACGATAGCCAACTTTAATCTTGGGGCCGTCGACCTGGCGGATGCGATTGAACCAACCGGCGCTACCGCGCTTACCGCTAGTCTTACGCCCGGCTCTTCGAGCGGAACCTGGGCAAGCGGAACCGGAACTTTTACGGCGGATCTGATGCTGGCTCGTGAGGCTTCGCCTAACGGGCCGTTTGAATCATTTCAGTTGGGGATCGATCCCATTGATCCGGACGGAGTAAAATTGAGCAGTTACAACCTGGATACAACCGTACCCGTTGATACCGGTGACCATGGTTGGGTTGGCACAAGCAAAATCCGCTTCGGCCGCCTGCAAATGCAGAATGCCTATGGCACTGAGTTGCTGCCTTTGCCGATACCGGTTGAGGCGCAGTACTGGAGCGGCAGTTATTACACGGTCAGCGCGGACGACAGCTGCACCGTTTTTCCTGCTTCCAGCATCATTATGGGCAATTACCTTCAAAATTTGAACGCATGCGAAACGCTTTTATCACCGGCAGGGAATCTTATTATGTCCGGGGGGGTAATCGGTTCCGGCCTGAATTTGACGGCACCCGGCTCGGGTAATTACGGGAGTGTCGATTTGACGCTGAATATCGGCAGCAGCGCGAGCGGCAACACCTGTATCGCGGGGACGGAATCCTTGGCTACA
>JBAQYH010000926.1:0-11036 GCA_049299935.1 Methylobacter sp.
TGGGAGATGGGCTTCGACCATATCTGTATCGCTTCGGGCGCCGGCAAACCGACCGTTATCCCCCTGAAAAACAACCTGATGCGCGGCATACGTAAAGCCTCGGATTTCCTGATGGCGTTGCAATTAACGGGAGCGGCCAAGGCGTCTTCACTGGCTAATTTGCAGGTGCGCCTGCCTGCGGGCGTTATCGGCGGCGGCTTGACCGCTATGGATACCGCGACCGAATTGATGGCGTATTATCCGGTGCAGGTCGAAAAAATCCTGCATCGTTACGAAACATTGGTTAGTCAGTTTGGCGAACAAAGCGTGCGCAGCCGTTACGACCAGGAAGAAACCATCATCCTCGATGAATTCCTGACGCACGGCAAAGCCATCGTCGCCGAACGCCAACGCGCCGAAGCGGCTGGCGAGCAGCCCGATTTCCAACCGCTGGTGGAAGCATGGGGCGGCGTCACGCTGTTTTACCGCAAAGGCATTTACGATGCGCCCGCGTACCGTCAAAACCACGAAGAAATCGTCAAAGCCTTGGAAGAAGGCATCGCCCTGGCCGAAGGCATGAGTCCGCTCGGCGCAGAAGCTGACGAATACGGGCATTTAAATGCGGTCGAATTTGAAAAACTGGTACTGGAAGAAGGCCGCTGGAACAATTCGGGACAGAATGTCACAGTTCCGTTGCGCAGCTTATACGTTGCAGCCGGCACGTCGCCGAACACCATCTATCAAAGCGAATACCCTGACACGTTTGTGATGGACAAATGGTTCTTCCAACGCTATCAGCCTGAGTGGAGCAACGACTCGGTTGAATTAGTGGCTATGCACGATGAAGCGCTGCCCAAGCTCGGCAAACCCGCGCCGCTGACTTCTTATCAAAAAGACGGCAAATTCATCAGCTTCTATGGCGATAACCACCCGGTTTACGCAGGCAACGTCGTTAAAGCGATGGCCAGCGCCAAAAACGGCTACCCGCACGTAGTCAAGCTGTTCGAAAAAGAATTGGCCGGATTGAATCCATCCCAACAACCTGAACGCGATGCGGCGTTGAAAGCCTTGTTCGCCCGGTTGGACGATGCGTTTAAAGCCACTATCGTCGCCATTAACCGCCTGACGCCGACCATTGTCGAAGTCGTGGTCAAAGCGCCGATGGCGGCGGAAAAATTCCAGCCTGGGCAATTTTACCGGGTGCAAAACTACGAAGCCTTTGCCCCTGTCGTCGAAGGCACGGTATTGGCCGCCGAAGGTCTGGCGCTGACCGGCGCGGAAGTCGACAAGGAAAAAGGTACGGTATCGTTGATTGCGTTGGAAATGGGTTCATCCTCAAGGCTCTGCGCCACCTGGAAAGTCGGCGACCCGCTGGTGTTGATGGGCGTGACCGGCACCCCGACCGACATACCGACCGGCGAGACCGTATTGCTGCTCGGCGGCGGATTGGGCAACGCGGTGCTGTTCTCGATCGGCAAGGCGTTAAGAGCGGCAGGCAATAAGGTGATCTATTTCGCCGGTTATAAATATGCGCAAGACCGCTTCAAGGTCGAAGATGTCGAAGCCGCCGCCGACCTTATCATCTGGTCGGTCGATAAAGGCGAAGGCGTCACCGCGATCACCCCGACCCGCCCGCAGGACAAGACCTTTGTCGGCAATATCCTGGAATGTATGCTGGCCTACGCCCAAGGCGAATTAGGCGAGCAGCCTATTTCGCTGGCCGATGTCGACCACCTGATCGTGATCGGCTCCGACCGTATGATGGCGGCGGTAAAAAGCGCGCGCTTCGACGTGTTGAAGCCTTATCTGAACAAGGCGCATCATGCGATCGGCTCAATCAACTCGCCGATGCAGTGCATGATGAAAGGCATTTGCGCGCAGTGCTTGTGCAAACATGTCGATGCCGAGACCGGCAAGGAAGTGTTCGTGTACTCCTGCTACAACCAGGACCAGGATTTGGATAAGGTTGATTTTCCGCATTTGAATGCCAGGTTGCGGCAAAATACCGTACAGGAAAAACTGTCTAATCTTTGGTTGGATTATTTGTTGGAAAAACAGCGACTGGCGTAAAACAATATCTAAACCACCGCACTTAAAATTCGGTACCTTTATCCCCCTCCTGCTGAATGGTCTACATGGATGTAGGCCGTAGAGTAATGTCCAAGAGAGCCAAGGAAAAGGGATTAAAAAAACGAATTTTGGTTTAACAGTTGCAATACAAAAATCCGTAGGTATAATAGCGGGCTCGAAGTTACATTGACTTCAGGCGCGTAGCTCAGTTGGTTAGAGCACCACCTTGACATGGTGGGGGTCGGTGGTTCGAGTCCACTCGTGCCTACCAAACAAATAAAGCACTGCACCGCAGTGCTTTTTTTATTGTAGACACTAAAACACAGATACAATATGCCTGTAATTACTCTCCCCGATGGCTCCAAGCGAGAATACGACCAAGCTGTAACAGTGATGGATGTTGCGCTATCTATCGGATCGGGATTAGCCAAGGCAACCTTGGCAGGCAAAGTTAACGGCAATCTGGTCGATGCCGGCACGCTAATCAATCAGGACGCAACACTGCAACTGATTACCGCTAAGGATGAAGACGGCATCGATGTCATTCGCCATTCAACCGCGCATCTACTGGCTCAGGCCGTCAAACAGTTATTCCCCTCAGCACAGGTAACCATCGGGCCGGTTATCGAAAACGGCTTTTTTTACGACTTCTCCTATGAAAGACCTTTTACGCCGGAAGATCTGAGCGCCATTGAGAAAAAGATGGAGCAGCTGGCTGCTGAAGATTACCCGATCCATCGCTCGGTGTTATCACGGGACGAGGCAGTCAAATTTTTCAAGAACCTGGGCGAAGCCTATAAAGCCGAGATCATCGAATCCATTCCCGCCAATGAAGATTTGTCTTTGTATGAGCAAGGCGGCTTTACCGACCTGTGCCGCGGCCCTCATGTACCCAGCACCGGCAAGTTAAAAGTCTTTAAGCTGATGAAGATCGCCGGCGCTTATTGGCGCGGCAATTCCGACAACGAAATGCTGCAACGCATTTACGGCACGGCATGGGGCGACAAGAAAGACTTACAGGCCTACCTGCATCGATTGGAAGAAGCGGAAAAACGCGATCACCGCAAGCTGGCAAAAACACTGGATTTGTTTCATTCTCAGGAAGAAGCTCCCGGTATGGTGTTCTGGCATGAAAAGGGCTGGGTCATCTATCAGCAGGTTGAGCAATACATCCGCGAAAAATTACGGGTAAACGGTTACGGCGAAGTCAGAACGCCGCAAGTGGTGGATCGCTCCCTTTGGGAAAAATCCGGGCACTGGGAAAAATTCGGCGAGATGATTTTCACCACGCACTCTGAAAATCGTGATTACGCAATCAAACCGATGAATTGCCCCTGCCATGTGCAGATTTATAACCAGGGCCTTAAGAGTTACCGTGACCTGCCTATCCGCCTGGCGGAATTCGGTTCCTGCCATCGTAACGAACCTTCCGGCACCCTGCATGGCTTGATGCGGGTCAGGAACTTTGTTCAGGACGATGCACATATCTTCTGCACCGAAGGCCAGATTCAGGACGAAGTATCGACCTTTATCGATATGCTGTTCGATGTTTACAAAGATTTCGGCTTCGAAGAAGTTATCATTAAATTATCCACCCGCCCTGAAAACCGGGTCGGTGACGATTCAGTCTGGGATAAGGCGGAAAATGCCCTGGAACTGGCGCTTAACACCAAAGGGTTGAAATGGGATCTGCAACCCGGCGAAGGCGCTTTTTACGGACCTAAAATTGAATTCTCATTAAAAGACTGTATCGGACGAGTCTGGCAATGCGGCACGATTCAGGTGGATTTTTCGATGCCGGGCCGTCTGGATGCCACCTATATCGCCGAAGACGGATCAAGGCAAGTGCCGGTTATGCTGCACAGAGCGATACTCGGCTCACTGGAACGCTTTATCGGTATCTTGATTGAACAGCATGCGGGAACCTTCCCGTTATGGCTGTCTCCAGTGCAGGTTGTAGTGCTTAATATTACCGACCGACATGCCGAATATGCGTCGAAAGTCATGCTAGACCTTGAAAAACAAGGCATTCGGGCAAAATTAGACTTGAGAAATGAGAAGATCGGGTTTAAAATCCGTGAGCACTCTATGCAGCGCGTACCGTATCTTGTCATTATCGGTGACAAAGAATTAGAACAACAAAGCATTACGGTACGTACTCAGAAAGGTGATGACTTAGGTAGCCTGTCAGTCCATGAATTTACCGAACGGTTGAAACAAGAGATTTCAGGCAGAAAATGATTAATTTTGGAGGATTAGGATATCGCTGCTAAAAAAGATGAAACGCGCCTGAACGACTCAATCACCGCCAGACGGGTGCGGGTAACGGGTCCTGATGGTGAAGCGTTAGGTATTATCTCGTTAGATGAAGCCAAACAAATTGCGTACGCCGCAGACCTGGATTTAGTAGAAATATCGCCGAACGCGGATCCTCCGGTTTGCAAGGTGATGAACTACGGCAAATACCAGTTTGAGTTAAACAAAAAACTGGCCATCGCCAAAAAGAAGCAAAAGCAGGTTCAGGTAAAAGAAATCAAATTCAGGCCTGGAACTGACGAAGGGGATTATCAAGTTAAGCTGAGAAGTTTAACCAAGTTCCTTAATGACGGCGATAAAACCAAAATCACCCTGCGTTACCGTGGACGCGAAATGGCTCACAGGGAAATCGGTGCTGACCTGCTAAAGCGGATAGAAACTGATTTGGAAGACATCGCAATCGTCGAGCAGTTTCCAAAAATGGAAGGCCGCCAGATGGTTATGGTGATGGCCCCGAAAAAGAAAAAATAACTGCGTAAACGATTGCACGAAAATCAGAGACGTTGCCTTGCAACATCTCTACAGCAGCTTAGGATGAGCTGCTAAGTGTCATGAAAATGATGCTGGTAATTCTTCAGGGCCATGCATTTTGCCTTGCTGGGTTACAACTCAGGGATTTATTTAAATTAATTGGAGCAAACAAATGCCAAAGATCAAAACTAACCGTGGAGCTGCCAAGCGTTTCAGACGCACAGGCAACGGCGGTTTTAAATGTGGCCAGTCCCACAGACGTCATATCCTGACTAAAAAATCGACTAAGAGAAAAAGACAGTTACGCGCGGCGGCAACTATCCATCCATCAGATGTGCGCATGGCTGCACGTATGATGCCGTACAGTTAATCAGGAAGTAGATAATGCCTAGAGTTAAACGCGGCGTAACAGCCAGAGCAAGACATAAAAAAGTATTAAAGCAAGCGAAAGGTTACTACGGCGCACGAAGCCGGATTTATCGCGTTGCCAAACAAGCGGTAATCAAAGCCGGTCAATATGCGTACCGCGACCGCAAGCAGAAAAAACGCCAGTTCCGCGCCTTGTGGATCGTCCGTATCAATGCGGCGGCCCGATTAAGCGGAATGTCATACAGTCGCTTCATCAATGGCTTAACTAAAGCCAATGTAAAGATCGACCGCAAAGTTCTGGCTGATATTGCAGTTCGCGACATTAACGCTTTTGCGGAAATTGCGAAAATTGCAAAGGAACATCAAAGCAAACCTTAAGGAACAATCAGGATTTTAGTTAACTGAAATCCTGCTATTCCCCCTTCCCTTTCTGGGGAGGGCGGGATTAGGGTTTTAGCCCTTTCCCCTTAAATAAACATCCGCCCACCCAAATACAGCGAGCTAAACCGTGTCCGCTACCCTAGAAGAAATTCTCGCGCAGGCATTACAGCAGCTTCGCGACGCACAAGACCTTAACCAACTCGATCTGGTTCGAGTCCACTATCTCGGAAAAAAGGGCTTATTTACCCTCCAGATGAAAGAACTCGGCGCGCTCGATCCCGAGCAAAGACGCTCTGCCGGTCAAGTCATCAATCAAGCCAAAGATCAATTTCAACAGCAGTTGGAAGCCAAAAAAGATCTGCTGGAAAATGCCGCTTTAGAAGCCAGGCTAGCCGGCGAAGGCATCGACGTTACCCAGCCGGGCAGAGGTCAAGCTGTCGCGGGTTTGCATCCGGTGACGACCACATTGCGCCGAATCTCCAAGATTTTTGCCGGCGTCGGCTTTCAGGTCGTTGAAGGGCCTGAAATCGAAGATGATTACCATAATTTTGAGGCACTGAATATTCCTGCCCATCACCCGGCCAGGGCGATGCATGACACGTTTTATTTTGATGCCCACACCGTATTAAGAACCCATACCTCGCCGGTACAAATCCGGGTCATGGAATCCGAACAACCGCCGTTGAAAGTGATTGCGCCGGGCCGCGTGTATCGCTGCGATTCCGACATTACCCACACGCCAATGTTCCATCAGGTAGAAGGCTTTCTGGTCGATACCGACGTCAGCTTTGCCGATTTAAAAGGCGTGGTTTACGAATTCCTGCGCGCCTTCTTTGAAAAAGACATCCAGGTGCGCTTTAGACCGTCTTACTTTCCGTTTACCGAGCCGTCGGCAGAAGTCGATATTGAATGCGTGATGTGCGGCGGTCAAGGTTGTCGCGTATGCAGCCATACCGGCTGGCTGGAAGTGATGGGCTGCGGCATGATACATCCCGAAGTTTTCAAGGCGGTTAATATCGACAGCGAGACCTACAGCGGCTTTGCGTTCGGCATGGGCGTGGAGCGTCTCGCGATGTTGCGTTACGGCATTAACGATTTGAGATTGTTTTTTGAGAACGATCTTAAGTTTCTGGAACAATTTAATTAAACAGGCGCCGCGCCTGCTCCCGGCAGGCTTGCGGCATATACCCCATCCCTGGAAATAAAGTTTGAGTTATGCAAATTAGTGAAGCCTGGTTAAGAGAATATGTCAATCCGGCAAAAACAACAGAACAACTGGTCGAACAATTGACGATGGCGGGCCTTGAGGTCGATTCGGTAACGCCCGCGGCAGCAGTATTCAGTGGCGTAGTCGTCGGTGAAGTTATCGCCCTGGAACAACATCCCGATGCCGACCGCTTGAGAGTTTGCCAAGTCGAGGTAGGCGAAGCCGAACCATTGCAAATCGTCTGCGGTGCCAGCAATGTTCGGGTCGGCTTGAGAACCCCGGCGGCATTGATCGGCGCGGTATTGCCGGGCGATTTTAAGATCAAAAAATCCAAACTCCGTGGCGTAGAATCCTACGGCATGCTGTGCTCTGAAAAAGAACTGGGCTTAGCCGCCGATGCCAACGGTTTAATGGAACTGGCTGCCGATGCCCCGGTAGGCGTTGATATACGCGACTACCTGTCGCTCAACGACAACATCATCGAAGTCGACTTGACCCCCAACAGAGCCGATTGCCTGAGCGTTGAAGGCATAGCGCGCGAAGTGGCTGTGCTCAATAAAATGGACTGGTCGGCCACTCAGGTTGAAACAGCCGCTGTCAGTCACGCCGACACCT
This sequence comes from Methylobacter sp., assembly GCA_049299935.1. Classification (GTDB taxonomy): domain Bacteria; phylum Pseudomonadota; class Gammaproteobacteria; order Methylococcales; family Methylomonadaceae; genus Methylobacter_A. The sequence goes on from JBAQYH010000926.1 coordinate 7,409, forward strand.
TGACTGTGTCCGTAGCAGCGACAGACGCTTGCCCACGTTATTTGGGCCGATTGCTTAAAGGCGTAGATTCTAAAGCCGAAACCCCGTTATGGATGCAGGAACGTCTGCGCCGCTCGGGCGTCAGAAGCTTGAGCGCAGTGGTCGACGTCACCAATTACGTGCTGATAGAATTAGGCCAACCGCTACACGCCTTCGATGCCGCCAAATTATCCGGCAGCATTAATGTGCGTTACGCCCAAACTGACGAAAGCGTTGCCTTGTTAAACGGCCAGACTATTAAGCTGGATAATGAAACCCTGGTTATCGCCGACGATAAACAAGCGTTGGCCTTGGCCGGCGTAATGGGTGGCAGCGAATCCGCAGTTACAGGCGACACGCAGGATGTCTTTCTGGAATGCGCGTTTTTCAGCCCGCAAAGCATCGCCGGCAAAGCGCGTAACTACGGCTTACATACCGATTCATCTCACCGCTTCGAACGCGGCGTAGACGCGACTTTGCAGGAACGCGCCATAGAACGCGCGACCCAACTGATTATCGACATTGCCGGCGGCAATGTCGGCTCAATCACCGAAGTGACAACCCAGTCCACCTTGCCGCAACGCTCGGCCGTATTGCTCAGAAAGCAGCGCCTGGAGAAAACGCTGGGTATTAATCTGGCAAACGAGCAAGTCGTCGATATTTTTCAGCGCTTGGGCATGTCGGTACAAACACTGCCGGACAGCTGGTCTGTGACGCCGCCGGGATGCCGTTTCGATATCGCTATTGAAGCCGATTTGATCGAGGAAATAGCGCGCATTGTCGGCTATAACAACCTGCCGAACAGCAGCCTGCTGATGCGCTCGGAACTGGGTAAAGCCACCGAAGCGGTACTGGATCTGGATCGCGCCAAAGATTTGCTGGTTGACCGAGGCTATCAGGAAGCGATTACCTACAGTTTTGTCGATGAAGAGATACAGCAAGCGGTCGCACCTGACGACGACGTTGTCCGGTTAAAAAACCCGATTTCTGCCGATTTATCGGTAATGCGAACTACCCTTTGGTGCGGTTTGTTGAAGGCCGCCCTGCATAATACCAATCGCCAGCAAAACCGGGTGCGCTTTTTTGAAACCGGCCTGCGCTTTGTCAATAAAGACGGCGGCACACAGCAGCAAAAAATGCTCTCCGGCCTGGCCTTAGGTAGCGCCTATTCCGAGCAATGGGGCACCGCAGCCCGCAAAGTTGATTTTTTCGACGTCAAAGCCGATGTGCAGGCCTTATTTTCATTGACCGGTACAGACGCGCAATTTATCCCGGCCAAACATCCCGCCTTACATCCCGGACAAACGGCTGAAATCTTATCGCCGCAAGGCGAGAAAATCGGCTGGCTGGGCATGTTGCATCCGACTTTGGAAAAACAGTTGGGATTTGATACCCAGGTCTTCCTGTTTGAACTGGATCAGGACTTATTGCTGAACAAACAAATCCCGAAATTCAAGCCGCTATCCAAATACCCGTCGGTACGCCGCGATATAGCCTTGATTGTGAAGGAAGAGGTCGCCGTCAGCGAGATAATAAATTGCATCAAAGGCAGTGAAGAACAGACCTTACAAGATATAGTGGTCTTTGATATATATCGCGGAAAAGGCGTCGAAGAAGGCAGTAAAAGCGTTGCTTTAAGCTTAATCATACAAGATTTTTCACAAACCCTAACAGATTCCGAAATAGATGCTATATTTAGCGGACTGTTAGAAACATTGACCACAAAGATAAGTGCAAAGCTGAGGGATTAACAATGGCATTAACTAAAGCCGATTTTGCCGAAAGGCTATTTGACGAGCTTGGCTTAAACAAGCGCGAAGCAAAAGATATGGTCGAAATGTTTTTTGAGGAAATCAAAGGCTCCCTGGAACACGGCGAGCAGGTAAAAATTTCCGGTTTTGGAAAATTCGAACTGCGCGACAAAAGCAGTCGCCCCGGCAGAAACCCAAAAACAGGCGAAGAAATCCCCATAACAGCCCGTCGCGTGGTAACATTTAGATCGGGTCAAAAACTAAAAGCCAGAGTGGAAGCTTATGCTGGAGCCGAGTAATAATAATGAACTGCCGGTCATACCGGCAAAACGGTATTTCACCATCGGTGAAGTCAGTGAATTATGCGGCGTAAAGCCTCATGTGCTTCGCTACTGGGAGCAAGAGTTTACCGAGCTTAGCCCGGTAAAAAGACGCGGCAACCGTCGTTATTATCAGCGTCATGACGTACTGATGATACGGCAAATAAGATCCTTGTTGTACGAACAAGGCTACACGATCGGCGGCGCCAGAGCTCATTTAGGCAGCGACGATGCCAAAGAAGATTCAACCCGCACCAAGCAGTTGATTCATCAAATGGTTAGCGAACTGGAAGAAATTCTGGAACTGCTGAAGTAGATTTTTCCCATTCAATGCCGTAAATGTAGTACAATCTGCGGCATTGAATTATTGGGGATTGTGTTCACAATCCTTTCAGCTTTAAATTCTTTATTTCAATGTCGGGGCGTAGCGCAGCTTGGTAGCGCACTTGTCTGGGGGACAAGGGGTCGTAGGTTCAAATCCTATCGTCCCGACCAATTGAAACATAGACTTAACATATTATCCACTACAAACATTTACCGCTATGTAGTAGATTTGTCTCTTACCTGAAGCGAGTTCTGAACATACTTTTCAAGATGACCACCTGATAAATGAGCGTATTTTAACACCATCGATATATCCGCCCACCCGCCTAACTCTTTCAAGACATGCAAAGGCGTACCGTTCTGAACATGCCAACTCGCCCATGTATGCCTCAGATCATGCCAACGAAAATCTTCAATACCCGCACGTTTTAATGCTTTGCGAAAAGCCTTAGTATTACCGTCATTAACTACATTGCCTTTATAAGTAAACACGCGAACATCATGCTTGCCAACCTGCTCAGCAAGAATCTCAATTGCATCATCATTTAAAGGCACTGGTATAGCTTTACCGGCTTTAGCCTGATCAGCAAGAACCCAAGCACATCTACGATTCATATCAACATGTGACCACTGCAAATGAGTAACGTTACTTTCACGAAGACCAGTGGCCAATGAAAATCGAACCATAAACTTTAAATGTTCAGGAAGTTCATTAATCAACCGCACGGATTCATCACGAGTTATCCAACGAACACGGCCAGGAGGTTCAGGCAAAAAACGAAATCCAGGGACAGTATCGATCCATTCCCAATCGTCCTTTGCACGATTCAATATAGACCGCAAAATTGATAACATGCGGTTAACGGTGGAATTACTAACACCATCAGCCAACCTTGCACTTTTTATTGCATCAATCTTTGCTTTGCTAATTTGATCAAGAGTGAAACTAGATAAATGCTTATCAAGCCACCGCAGGTGTACTTTATCAGTTTCAATGCTTTTTTTATGATTCTGTTCAGTCAACCATCTAATAACTGCATCATGCCATGTATAACGTCGTTTAGCGCCTAAATGCTTTATCCGCCAAGATTCAGCTTTGAGTCTATCGTGAAACTCTTGAGCTTCTTGTCTTAGCTTAGTCCCAGAAGACCGTTGTACTTTTGTACCGTCTGGTGCGGTGAACTGAATCCACCAAATTTTTCCACGGAGGTAGAT
>JBAQYH010000927.1:0-3931 GCA_049299935.1 Methylobacter sp.
GCGTTACTGGAGCAGGCTCGCGCCGAAGCGGACCAGCGGGCTCTGGAACGCGATACTGCCAGTCGCTATAAATCCGAGTTTCTGGCCAATATGTCGCATGAGTTGCGTACCCCGCTCAACAGCCTGTTGATTCTCGCCCGCTCCCTGCGCGATAACGAGGAAGGCAATCTGACGGACGACCAGGTGGAGTCGGCGGGCGTCATCCATGAAAGCGGCGCGTCCCTGCTGCGCCTGATCAACGACATACTCGACCTGTCCAAGGTGGAGGCCGGTAAAATGGAAGTCGCGCCCACCGACATTGCATTGGGCCGGTTTACTGCTTCGCTGTTGCAGCGTTTCCGCTTGCTGGCGGAAACCAAAGGCTTGCAGCTGTCGGTGGCGGCGGATGCCGATTTACCGAAATCCCTGCGTAGCGATTCCGGCAAGCTGGAGCAGATCATCAATAATCTGGTAGGCAATGCCCTCAAGTTTACCGAGACAGGCGGCGTCACGGTTCGCATCAAACGGCCTGAAGCGACGGATGCCCTCGCCGGAACCGGCCTGTCGCCCGCCGAGGCGATTGCGATCGAAGTCTCCGATACCGGCATCGGCATACCCGAAGACAAGATGGAGTCGGTTTTCCGGGCTTTCGAACAAGTAGACGGCAGTACAAGCCGAGCCTACGGCGGCACCGGGTTAGGGCTGACTATTTCCCGGCGGCTGGCCCAACTCCTGGGCGGCGACATTGAGGTCGCCAGCGCAGAGGGGCAGGGCAGTACCTTTACTTTGATTTTGCCCCTGGCGTCTTCGGGATCATCGTGCAAGCCTGCCGCGGCAACCCCGCAACCGATGCCGGAACCCAGTCCGGCAACCTCCGGCTTTACGCTACAGAAAAAGGTAGAGGACGATCGCGACAGTATCACGCCCCAGGATGAAGCGATTCTGGTGATCGAGGACGACGAGGCTTTCGCCAAAATCGTTCGCGACATTTCCCGGAAACGCGGCTTTAAGTGTCTGGTCGCCGATGACGGGATTGTCGGCTTGGAACTGGCCAGACGCTACCGTCCCAAGGGTATCGTGCTGGACATCGGCTTGCCTCGGATGGACGGCTGGACGGTGATGGAACGGTTGAAACAGCAGCCGGAAACCCGTCATATTCCCGTGCATTTTATGTCCGCTACCGATTCCGGGCAGCGGGGAATGGCAATGGGGGCGGTGGGTTATTTTACCAAGCCGGTCAGCAAGGAGCAGATCGAGAGTGCTTTTGAGCGCATCCGTCATTTCTCCACATCCGACGAGCGGCGTGTATTGCTGGTCGATGACGATGAGGGGACCCATAAGGCGGTAACCGTCCTGCTGGGCAATCACGGTAACGTCGAAATTATTTCGGAAAAGACCGGGGAAGCCGCCTTGTCCCGTTTGGAAAACGGCGAACAGTTCGATTGCATGATTTTGGATTTGGGATTGCCGGGCATCAACGGGCTGAACCTGTTGGAAGAATGCACGCATAAACATTTGAGCATGCCGCCGGTCATCGTCTATTCCGGCCGCGACTTGTCCGAGCAGGATACGCTGGCGCTGCGGGAATATACCGACAGCATCGTCATCAAGGGCGCCCGTTCGCCGGAGCGTTTGCTTGATGAAGTGACGCTGTTCCTGCACAGCGTGCATAGCAGCCTGTCCGCTTCCCAACAGCAAATGCTGCGTAAGCAACATCGCAAAGAGGAAGGGCTGGCCGAACATACCGTGTTGATCGTGGATGACGATATGCGCAACACCTTTGCCCTGTCGAAGGTGCTGCGTGCCAAAGGATTGAATGTGTTGATGGCCCAGGATGGGCTTAAAGCGCTCAGCCAACTGAATGAAAAACCGGAGATCGATCTGGTGCTGATGGACATCATGATGCCGGGCATGGACGGTTATACGGCCATCGGCGAGATTCGCCGGCAAGAGCGATTCAGGACATTGCCCATCATCGCGCTTACCGCCAAAGCGATGCTGGGCGACCGCGACAAATGCCTGGCGGCGGGCGCCAACGAATACCTGTCCAAGCCGGTAGACATCGACGATTTAATGGTGATGATGCGCCAATGCTTAGTGGACTGAACTGATGAACGAATCCAAAATCCAGGACATTGAAATAAGCCTTTTTCTGGAGGCTTTGTTTCAGCGCCATGATTATGATTTTCGCAATTATGCCAAAGCCTCGTTAAAACGCCGTGTGCTGGCGCTGGCGGCGGAGCAGCGCATGACGGTGTCCGAATTGATTCCCCGGCTTTTGCGCGAGGAAGATTGTCTGATGGAAGTGTTGGCCCAGCTGTCGGTGCCGGTCAGCGAAATGTTCCGCGATCCGCCGGTATTTAAGGCCTTACGCGAAACAGTGTTGCCGCTGCTGAAAACCTATCCGCGCATCAATGTCTGGCAGGCGGGCTGCGCAACGGGAGAAGAGGTCTATTCCTTAGCCATTATGCTGGATGAGGAGGGACTGCTGGAACGGAGCCAAATCTATGCCACGGATATTAACGACCTCGCCTTACATAAGGCCGAAGACGGCATTTTCCCGATGCGCACCCTGGCTGAATACGAAAAAAACTATAAAAACGCCGGGGGCAAGGCCAGGTTTTCCGATTATTACGTAGCCAACGCCGAGTTTTTCCGGATCCATAAGCGTCTGCGGAAAAAAATTGTTTTTGCCCACCACAACCTGGTCTCAGACGGGGTTTTCTGCGAGGTTCAACTTATTCTGTGCCGTAATGTGCTGATTTATTTTAATGATGAGTTGCAAAAGCGGGTGTTCGACCTTTTTCATAAAAGCCTGGTGCGCGGCGGATTTCTTTGTCTCGGTACGCGCGAAAGTCTGCGCACCATCGAAGAGCAGCATATTTTTGCGCCCCACCAAGCGGACTGCATGATTTTTCACAAGAATGGAGTCCACTCCTGATGGCCCCGCCTGCTTCAAGAAAATCCCAGGCCGATAACAGGACCATCGAGGCGGTCGTCATAGGCTGTTCGGCAGGCGGGCTGGATGCTTTGCACGCCATACTGGACGCGTTACCAGCGGAGTTTGCAGCCGCGGTGATCGTCGTTGCCCATACGGCTCCCGACGGCGCGAACCTGTTGCCGGCGCTGCTTGGCAAAACCTGCCGGTTACCGGTAAGCGAAGCGAGGGAGCGGGAGCCCGCTTTGCCCGGTCACGTGTATGTGGCCCCGCCGAACTACCATTTGCTGATCGAGCCGGACTGCACGTTCGCGCTTTCAGTGGATGAGCGCGTTTGCTTTGTCAGGCCCTCCATCGACGTGTTGTTCCATTCCGCGGCCGACGCTTACGGCGAGCACTTGGTCGGCGTGATTCTAACCGGGGCCAACAACGACGGCGCTGAAGGGCTGAAAGCCGTCAAGGCGGCCGGAGGTCTTACCTTGGTGCATGATCCGGACAGCGCTTATGCCGATGCGATGCCCAAGGCCGCGATAGCGACCGGCGCCGTCGACAAGGTTTTGCCGCTGGAAGATCTGGCCAAGGAAATACTGCGACAAAAATGCCGGATTCCTAAAAAGTTGTTACCATCTTCAAACTTCTCATTACATGAATCAGTCAATGCTTGAAAAACCGAAAATATTGGTTGTCGACGATAATCGTCACAATCTTATCGCGATGCGCAAGTTGCTTGGCCGGTTGAATTGTGAAGCGATAGAGGCCGGTTCAGGTAATGAGGCGCTGGCGTTTTGCATAGACCACGACTTCGCGTTGGTTCTGCTGGACGTGGACATGCCCGGCATGGATGGCTACGAAGTCGCCAGACTGTTAAAGGAAGAACCGTCCACCCAACAGATTCCGATCATCTTCGTCACGGCCTGTTTCGAAGACCAGGAGCATCGGCTGCTGGGCTACAAAACCGGCGCCGTCGATTACATCCAAAAACCCGTGGACGATTTGTTTTTATTGTCCAAGGCG
>JBAQYH010000928.1:0-2455 GCA_049299935.1 Methylobacter sp.
ACATTGAGTCATCTTAAGCGATTTGTTAACTAGGAGATATTCCATGAAAAAAACACTTATCATCGCTACCGCTATTGCAAGCGCACTCATTTCGGGTTGCGCCTCGCAGCCTTTAAGCACTTTCGAAATATTTCATGCTCAAGATCTAAACAGTGCGGTCTCTTCAGGACAGTATGTACAAAAAGCCGACAACTTCTTTGTTCTCAACGATTCCTCATCATCAATGACAGAAGATTATCTCGGCGCCAGCTACCCGGCCCAGCCCAGCCCTACCAAATTCTCCGTTGAAAAAGAAATACTGAACCGGATAAACCTGACGATTCCCGACCTGAAGCTGACTTCGAGCATCCGCAGTTTTGGTTTCGGCCCCTGCCTGTCGTGGGGATTCACCCAACTTAACCAAGCGCCGACCAACTACACAAAATCATCCTTCGGCAGCGGCATAGATACACTGATCTGTGCAAGCGGCGGCACACCGCTGGATACCGGCATTGAGGAAACAACCAACGACTTATCAGCCGCAACCGGCAACATCGCCGTTTTAGTTCTCAGCGATGGCGAAGTGGACTCTGACCCCATACCGGCAGTTAAAGCCTTAAAACAGCGGTATGGCGACAAATTATGCGTTTACACGGTCTGGGTAGGTAATGAACAGGATAAATACGGCCAAGCCACATTAAACCAGCTCGCAGACACTACCGGTTGCGGCTTTGGCACCACCGCTGAACGGATTTCCAGCCCCGCCGGCATGGCCAATTTTGTGCAAAGCGTTTTCTTAAAAGCCGGTACACCGCCGGTTCCCGACTGCTCGGCGCTGGATGATGATGCCGACGGCATCAACAATTGCAATGACAAATGCCCGGCTACTTTAAAAGGAGCCCACGTTAACTCATTCGGCTGCTGGATTGTCGATATAAAATTCGACAACGATAAAAGCAGCATCAAACCGCAATTTTATCCTGAACTCGACAATGCAATTACCGTCATCAAAGCCAATCCCGGCGTAAACATTGAAGTGCAAGGCCACACCAGCAGCACCGGCACTGTGGCATACAACCAGCGATTATCCGAGCGCCGCGCAAAGGCCGTTAAAGATTACTTAGACCGGTCCGTTACCCAGACAGGAGGATCATTGACTGCCCGCGGCTACGGTTTAACCCAACCTATCGACACCAATGAGACCGAAGAGGGCCGCGCCAACAACCGCAGGGTGCAGTTGGAAGTGCTTAAATAACTGTAACTATTCAGCACATAGAGAAATGGAACACAGATGACACGGATTAAACGGATAAACACGGATTTAAAAGCATAAACAAACTTGGCTTGGACTAAAAAGTCCGTGTAAATCCGTTTAATCCGTGTCGCCTAGGCGCCTACTTTTGACATCCGTGTTCTATTGGAAATACGCTGAATAGTTACTATTTTTCTTCGTGAACTTCGTGAACTTCGTGTCTTCGTGGTGAATTAACCCACGCCCACAGATCAGTTTTTTGGATAAGCCGCTTTTAATAATTTCTCAAACTCTTCAGCCTCCGCCGGCCTGGAGTAAAAATACCCTTGCCCATAGTCACACTTGGCGGCGACCAATAAATCATGCTGTTCTTCTGTTTCTATCCCTTCGGCAATGACTTTCAAGCCGAGTTCGTGCGCCATAACAATGATGGCCTTGCATAGCGCCATGTTTTTAGAACCGGGCATCAAATCGCAAACGAAGGCCTGGTCGATTTTGACATAGTCGATGTCGAGCTTCTGCAAATAGGTCAGCGATGAATAACCGGTGCCGAAATCGTCAATAGCCACCTGAATGCCTGCGTCACGGAAAACCAATAACTTGTTTTTGGTGGCGTTGCTGGCGTCCAGCAATAAACCTTCGGTAATTTCCACAACGATACTCTCCCCCGGCAGGCCCAGATCGTGCAGATAATCCACCCAAAAGTCCTGGGACGCATCCCTGGCACTGAATTGCAATGGCGATTTATTGACGCTGATTTGAAATTCCGCACAATACGACACGCGCCAATCCGCGACTTGGTTGGCCGCCGTCCTGAATACCCAGTCGCCAATATCGACGATCACGCCGATTTCCTCGGCAATGGGGATGAACGCGGCGGGGCTGATAAGGCCGTATTCCGGGTGCTGCCAGCGGATCAGCGCTTCCGCTTTGCAAATAGCGCCGGTTGCCATATCCACGATAGGCTGGTAGTGCAACTGAAACTGGTTATCGGCCAGTGCGACGCGTAAATCGTTGGCGATCCGCATGCGTTCCTGGACGGCCGCCTGCATCGCGGGGGTGAAATAATGGTAGCAGTTGCGCCCTTGATCCTTGGCCGCATACATCGCTTGATCGGCGTTTTTCAGCAGCTCGTCGAGGGTGGAGGCATCTTCAGGATAGAAGGTGATACCGATACTGGCCGACACATGCGCCAGTTTGTCGCCTAGCTGGAAGGGTTCTACG
>JBAQYH010000929.1:0-4797 GCA_049299935.1 Methylobacter sp.
ATTCGTAATGCGCCAGCTCCAGCATAAACGGGAAATCAGCCGAAGTGTCCCGCTCGTTTTGCAGATAATCCAGGAACTCTTCCGGGATTTGGGAAAAATGCGGCGATTGACTGGCATGCCTGGCATAAAAATCCTGCCCCAGCTCGAACCATTGCCGGTCATTCAATAGCGTCCGCAACACCGGAAAGTTGGCAGACAGGAAGCTGTCGAGATTGTTAAAAAACAGCTCCCGATACATGGCCATGCGCTGTTGCTTGACATCGGCAGGCGGCGGGTTGTTTTCGGGATCCCGGATATACGCTGCAAACTCAAGCTGTTTGGCTTTAAAGTCGACTCTCATACCGGTCTCAAGCGGATTGCTGTGCATGCTGCGTTCCCCAAGCTTTTTGTATGGCGCTGATGGTGTTCACTTCCTTGATTAATTCGTCCATCGCCGGGATATTGAAATCCCGTTCCAACAGCGTCGGAAACACGCCGTAAAGCTCGTAGGCCTTGCCCAACAGTTTCCAGACCGGGTCGACCACCTCTGCGCCGTGGGTATCGACCAGGAAATCCTCGGCCTCGACATAATGTCCGGCGATATGCGCATAAGCGATACGGTGCGCGGGCATGGCCTTTAAGAATGCTTCGGCATCGTAACCGTGGTTGACGCTGTTCACGTAAATATTGTTGATGTCGATTAGCACATCGCAGTCCGCTTCTTCGATAACGGCATTGAAAAAATCGATCTCGGCCATTTCCTGGCCGGGGGCGGCGTAATAGGACACATTTTCGATGGCGATCTTTTGCTCCAAAATATCCTGGACGCGCCTGATCCGCCCGGCAACGTGAGTCACCGCTTCCGAGGTAAACGGAATCGGCATCAAATCGTATAAATGCCCGTCCTTGCTGCAATAGCTTAAATGTTCGCTGTAAAATTTGATTTGGTGTTCGGCCATGAACTGTTTGACTTCGCGGACGAATGTCTCATCCAGCGGATCGGTGCTGCCTATCGACAGCGACAATCCGTGGCAGATGAAGTCAAAACGTTCGGTCATCGCGCGAAACTGTTTGCCGAGTTTGCCGCCGATGGTGATCCAGTTTTCCGGCGCGACTTCGTAAAAGCCGACCTCTTCGGGCGGCGCTTCAACAATCTGGCTTAAAAAAGACCGTCTAAGGCCTAAACCGGCACCGTGAACGAGATTTTGGGTTGTGTCCATAAGAACACCTTGCTGTGATTTGAGGGGAACTGGAGGGCATGATGACCATGCCCTCCCTGTTGCTGATGCGCTTAGACTTATTTGGCTGCAGGGTCTTTAGGCATAGCGCCGCAAGAACCTTCTTTGCCTTTCATCATTGCGCCGCAAGACGCTTCCATACCGGGTTTCATTTTGCCGCCCTGCATCATTGCACCGCACATTCCTTCACCGCATTTTCCTTCGGTAGCTTTTTTAGCCGCATCAGGTTTTTTGTTGCCTGCACATGCGCCTTCCGCCGCCTTAGGCTTTTCCATGCCGCCCATTTCCGCGCCGCATTTCATTTCAGCCGCTTTATCGGCTTCTGCAACTTGCATGTAGCCGTTCGATAATTCAGTCATGCCGAAAGGATTGGCTTCGGCATTAACCGCAGTTGCGGCAAAAGTAGACAAGAAAGCAGCACCCATTGCCGCAGCTAAAGGGGTTTTATTGATTTTTTTCATGTTGACTCCAGAGTGTTGATATAAAACATCGAGTTTCAATCTGTTCCCGGCAGTTAATCCGGGAGATGAATCGATACGTAAAACATACCGAATGCAGCCCATCATATCAAAATCGACTGAATAATGAATGAATATGTCGTTTCTCGAATTAGGCGAAAGGCTAAGGGCTAAGGGCTAAGGGCTAAGGGCTAAGGGAGGTCATGCTAAAAGACGAGGGTGTTTTCGCCTTTTGCCTTTTGCCTTTTGCCTTTTGCCTTTTGCCTTTTGCCTTTTGCCTTTCGCCTTTCGCCTTTCGCCTTTCGCCTAATGATATTCTACAAGTCTGTTTTTTCCTGATATTCGCACAAGTCTTCGATCACGCAGCTCGGACAACGCGGCTTTCGGGCAATGCAGGTATAACGGCCATGCAGGATCAGCAGGTGATGCGCATCTTTCTTATGTTGTTTGGGCACCCATTTATCCAGCTTGTGCTCCACCTCCAGCACGTTTTTACCGGGCGCAATGCCGGTCCGGTTGGCAACCCTGAAGATATGTGTATCCACCGCAATCGTATGAAGCCCAAAAGCGGTATTCAGTATGACATTGGCCGTCTTCCTGCCGACTCCCGCCAGCGCCTCCAGCTCTTCCCGCGTTTGCGGCACCTCGCCTGCATGCTTATCCAGCAGCTGCCGGCAAAGCGTGATGATATGGGCCGCCTTGCTGTTAAACAGCCCGATAGTCTTGATGTACTCTTTCAAGCCCGCCTCGCCCAATGCCAGAATGCCGGCGGGCGTATTGGCAACCGGAAACAGTTTGGCGGTCGCTTTGTTGACGCCTTTATCGGTCGCCTGTGCCGACAAAACCACCGCAATTAATAATTCGAACGCGCTGGTGTAGCACAGTTCCGTGGTAGGCTCGGGTATGGCCGCAGCCAGCCGATCAAAAATTTCCAGGCGTTTTTTTAAGTTCATGGTGCTATTAGGTTTTACTCGATAATGTGCCGTTATTTTCGGCATTATCAAAGTGCGGAACAAGAAAATTGTCGCCGGACACGCTCGCTACGGAATAACCCTTCACCGGTTTAGCCCGCAATTAGGTTTTTGTATGAATTGTGGGCTCAGTTCGAATACCGGTATGCCGGCCAACGTTTGTTGGCCATCGAACACAAAAAACCTTCGCCTCCCTCGTAGCAGGGCAAGGAATCTCACCCCAGGCGCGCTCAAACGGCGCCGAACTATCGGCAGGCCGATTCAAATTTTATTACTCACTGATGTTACGCACAGATAGTTTTTGTCCTGTTTATCGAACTGCCTGGATGTAGTGCGTAGAATGCTCTCAACTCGCGGCGCAGCGCACCTTTAACTGCAATTTATCTGTTACGATGCCGTCTTATCGAAGCCGATACTAATCGAGAATCGCGCCTACAAGGCCTGATTTTGAGCGACATAACGCACCACACGGTCTCGCCCTCCCTTTTTGGCCTGATACAGTGCCATGTCAGCGAGCTCTAAACAGCCGGCAAGGCTGTCGGCATCATCAGGAAATACGGCGATCCCGATAGAGACGGTCTTGCTGAATTCATCGGATGCTGCGTGAAATACGTGCCCTGCAAGCATCTGGCGGATGCGCTCCGCCGTGATCTGCGCCACTTCGTCGGAGGGTTCCTGGATAAGGACGGCGAACTCTTCGCCTCCGATACGGATCACGTAGTCGGATTCCCGTACGCACTTCATCATGATCGCGGCCACTTCCTTCAACACCATGTCACCCACAGCGTGACCATAAGTATCGTTGGTCGCCTTAAAATGGTCCACATCGCAAGCGAGAACAGCGGTCTTCCTGTCAAAGCTTAGATTGCGCTGGAATTCGTCAAAAAAGCGGCGATTATAGAGACCGGTCATGGGGTCCTTGAGCGAGGCATCGCGAGCCTCATGGAGGTCCTGCTCCCGAACCATCATCCGCCGCCTGAGCAGGGCCTCGACGAAAGACAGGGAGAGAAGCTCGATGCTCTTCACGTCCTCTTCGTCATAACCGCCCTCCTTATTGGCAAGCGCAAACATTCCGATAACCTTTCCGTTATGCTTCATCGGAACACCGAGAAAAGCCGTTAACGGCGGATGGCCTTCCGGTCGCCCAACACTTTGTGGATGTTGATCCGGCGAATTGACGATAATCGATTCTCCGGTAGTGACCGGCATCCCCCAGAATCCCCGGAAGACCATGTTCATGATAAGCCTTGTCTTATTGGTTCCGGGGATCCTGCAAGCGTCCCAGCCGGGATCGCTTAAAGCCAGGGCATCGTACTTCCCTTCTTCGTTGATTTCCCCGACAAAGCCATACTTGCTGCACGTAATGTCCTCGGCCATCTTGAGCCATAGCTCGCCAATCTCGTTGTCCGTCTGCGGGTTGATAGTGTCTTGCAAGACCTGATTGATGGCATTAGCCACCATGGTTTTGCGATTATCGGCAGTCTCGACGTTGGGCCGTTTCAAAAGGCTGGAGGCCATGATTAGAGCAAACGTCCCGATCTCGTGCCGGACCAGGGTTATCCGCCACTCCGCCAAGTAGTCGTTCCCATCCGCGCCTCGGCGCTGGGCCTCCAGGCGCACAAAACCTACCCGAACAAGATCTGCCCAAAGGGGAGTCCAGTCCATAGGTGCGGCGTTCGCTTTCAGATTTGCAATTTGTTGGCCTACAAGCTGCGTCTCATTAAAGCCCATGGACGTCACTGCGGCGTTGTTGGCGTAGTTTATAAGTCCATGCTGGTCAACAAGATATATTTCATCGCTAGCACCATCTAAAGCGCTTTTCCAAAGACTTGCAGGGAGTTGAACCATAGGGATGGGATTAATCATGGTCGAGTGTCATATCGCGCTACTATAGCAAATCAGGCCGCGTCCAGAAAGCGCTGTGAATACAGCAATTCAGAACATCATGAAAACCCAATTGCATGGAATGCTGGTATTTTGTTCAGCTGCATATTCGGATGTTTGGAAAAAAGCGTCTAAATTTTGCCAATTTCTTAGCTGGAAAATTCAACGCTATTTAATGGCAAATATTTCCACCAATGCCGTTAAATTAAGAAAAAACCTTTGAAAACAGTCAAAGTTCTCGTCGCTGTAGGGCGCGGCGTGCGCGCC